>NZ_JBJZOK010000024.1:0-121986 GCF_047200615.1 Nocardia sichangensis | reverse complement strand
GCCACGGCGAGGGCGATGATCTGGGTGATCTGGCGGCTGTCGAAATTGTCGTCGCTGACCAGAACCAAGGTGCGCTCACCGGAGGGCAGACGCGGCCCCCAGGTCATGCCCTCCACGTTGTCGACGGCGGCGAGCCCAACGTCGTCGAGATCCACCAGCAGCCGCTTGGCCACCGGGCGGGCAGCGCCGATCGAGCCGTCGAGGATGTTGGTCGCGGCGCTCAGATCGGCCTCGTAGACGCGGATCTTGTTGGGCGTGCCCGGCGAGAAGGACCGTTCCAGCACAAGAAGTTTCGTGGGGTCCAGCGGATCGGCGGCGAGGATCGAAGCGATCCCGTTCGCGCCGCGGCCGGGCTGCGGCCGCGACTCGGCGAAGACAGGATCCAGCGGATACGCGTACTGGGCGAGCAATGGCCCGGATCGCGCCTGGACGGTGATCCGCGTAAGTGCCCCGCTCGTCGTGGTCGCCGCCGGCCCGTCCTGCAGCAGCGGCCCTTCCGTGGCGGTGGCGAACAACGTGCCGCCCGCGAGGAAGGTCGCGGCCTCCAGTGCCTGGTTCTGTTGCGGCCCGGAGTCGGGGCGCATCCGCTCGTTCTCCGGGATCGGCAGGTCACCGACATAGGAGCCGTCCGGGTGCGCGATCCGCACCGACGGATCTTGCAGCAGGGCGCCGTCCCGCTCGCCTTCTTGCGTCCAGAAGTAATCGCCGGTCCACGGGTCCACCCGGATCTCCTCCGGGTCGACCGACATCGGCGCGTAGGGCGCGCCCGCCGCGGTCAGCAGGGGGTGCGTGCCGGTGAAGGTCACCGGTCCGACTCCGCGCTCGCCGACCTCGAAGCGCGCGGTGTAGTACCGCGCGGGGTTCTTGTTCGAACGATCGTCGCTGATCAGCACGAATTCACCGGTGCGCGCGGAGTAGTCGATCCCGGACAGGCCACCCACGGTGGTGCCCGCGAAGTCCAGGCTCGACGCGACGACTTGCTCGCCCAGCAAACGCACCGATGGCGTCGTCACCGGATCGGCGGCCGCCACCGGGGCCGATGCGAGCGCGAGGGCGCAACTGGCGATCAGAACATGGCGACTACGTCTCGGCACGGCTGCCAACCTATCGCGCCGAACGGACGCGCAGGCGAACGGGCCGGAAAACGGCCGAAGCCCGCCACCGCGAAAAGCGATGGCGGGCTTCGGCGTTGCGTCGCGGCGCGCGATTACTTACGCAGCGAGGCCGGAACCTCGAAGCGCTCGCCGTAGGTCTTGGCGAGGTAGTCGGCACGCTCCACGAAGGCCTCCTGGCCACCCGGGTAACCGACGATGAACTGGTGCACACCACCGGTCCAGGCCGGGAAGCCGATGCCGAAGATCGAACCGATGTTCGCGTCGGCGGTGGAGGTGAGCACGCCCTCGTCGAAGCACTTCTGGGTCTCGATCGCCTCCGCGAACAGCATGCGGTCGATCAGATCCTGCAGCGGGACGCCGAAGCCCGCAGTGGTCTTGAAGTGCTCACGCAGGCCCGGCCACAGACCGGTGCGCTTGCCGTTCTCGTCGTACTCGTAGAAGCCCGCCTTCTCCAGGCGGCCCGGACGACCCTCGGACACCATGTAGTCGATGACGTCCTGCGCCGGGTGCCGCTTGACGCCCAGGGTGGTGTCGCCCGACTGCGCGGCTTCCAAGGTCTCCTTGGCGATCTTCTGCATGAGCTTCATGTTCAGCTCGTCCGACAGCTGCAGCGGCGCGGCCGGGTAGCCCGCCTGCAGACCGGCCTGCTCGATGGTGGCGGGCTCGATGCCCTCCTCGAGCATGGCGATCGCCTCGTTGACGAAGGTGCCGATCACGCGGGAGGTGAAGAAGCCGCGGCTGTCGTTGACGACGATCGGAGTCTTCCTGATCGCGAGGGTGTAGTCGAACACCCGGGCCAGCGCCTCGTCCGAGGTCTTCTCACCCCGGATGATCTCCACCAGCGGCATCTTGTCGACCGGCGAGAAGAAGTGGATGCCGATGAAGTCCTCCTGGCGCTTCACGCCGGTCGCCAGACCGGTGATCGGCAGGGTGGAGGTGTTCGAGCCGAGCAGCGCGTCGGGGGTGACCACGTCCTCGATCTCCTGGAACACCTTGTGCTTCAGCTCGGTGTTCTCGAAGACGGCCTCGATGACGAAGTCGACGCCGGCGAAGTCGGCCGCGTCCGCGGTCGGCTTGATCCGGTCCAGCAGCGCCTTGGACTTCTCCTCGGTGGTCTTGCCCCGGGAGAGCGCCTTGGCCTCGATCTTCTCGGAGTAGTTCTTGCCGCGCTCGGCCGCCTCGATGGAGACGTCCTTCAGCACGACCTCGTAGCCCGCCTTCGCGGAGACGTACGCGATGCCCGCGCCCATCATGCCCGCGCCGAGCACGCCGACCTTCTTGATCTCCTTCTTCGGCACGTCCTTCGGACGCGAACCGCCGTTGTTGATCGTCTGCAGGTCGAAGAAGAACGCCTGGATCATGTTCTTCGCGACCGGGCCGGTGAGCAGGTGCACGAAGTAGCGGGACTCGATCAGCGACGCGTTGTCGATGTCGACCTGCGAGCCCTCGACCGCGGCGGACATGATCGCGCGCGGCGCGGGCATGTTCGCACCCTTGATCTGCTTGCGCAGGTTCGCCGGGAACGCGGGCAGGTTGGCCGCGAAGGCCGGGGACGACGGGGTGCCGCCGGGGATCTTGAAGCCCTTCTTGTCCCAAGGCTGCACGCCGGCTTCGGGGTTGGCCTTGATCCACGCCTTGGCGGCGGGGATCAGCTCCTCGACCGAACCGACCAGCTCATCGATCAGGCCGATCTCCTTGGCCTTGGCCGGCTTGTTGCGCTGACCCTGCAGCAGCACCTGCATCAGGGCGTTCTGCAGGCCGAGCATGCGCACGGTGCGGATGACGCCGCCGCCCGCGGGCAGCAGGCCGAGGGTGGCCTCGGGCAGACCGATCTGCGAACCCGGCACGTCCGCCGCGATGCGGTGATGGGTGGCCAGCGCGATCTCCAGGCCGCCGCCGAGCGCCGCGCCGTTGATGGCGGCCACGACCGGCTTGCCCAGCTGCTCCAGGCGACGCAGGGCGCTCTTGATCTCAGTGAGCTCCTCCATCAGCGTCTGGGCGTCGTCCGGGCCGACCTTCATCATGTTCTTCAGGTCGCCGCCGGCGAAGAAGGTCTTCTTCGCGGAGGTCAGGACGACACCGGTGATGTTGTCCTTCTCCGCCTCGAGCCGGTCGACGGTGGCCGTCATCGATTTCTTGTACAGCTCGTTCATCGTGTTGGCGCCCTGGTTCGGGTCGTCCATCGTCAGTACGACGATGCCATCCGAATCCTGCTCCCAACCGATCATGTTGGTTTCGCTCACAGCTCTGTGTCTCCTTGGTGAATTAGCAGCGTTCGCGGCCCTACGTGGATACGCAGGCTGCCGCCTCCGGGCCTGACGCTCACGCCGCCGTGAATTCTCAGCTGTCGGTTGGGGTTCAGACCCGCTCGATGATGGTGGCCACGCCCATGCCGCCGCCGATGCACAGGGTGATCAGGGCGTAGCGGCCGTTGCGGCGCTCCAGCTCGTCGACCATGGTGCCGGTGATCATCGCGCCGGTGGCGCCCAGCGGGTGGCCCATCGCGATCGCGCCGCCGTTGACGTTCAGCTTCTCGTCCGGGATGTTCAGGTCCTTCTGGAACTTCAGCACCACGGAGGCGAACGCCTCGTTGATCTCGACCAGATCGATGTCATCGAGGGTAAGACCCGCCTTGGCCAGCACCTTCTTGGCGGCCGGAGTAGGACCGGTGAGCATGATGGTGGAGTCGGCGCCACTGGTGGCGGTCGCGACGACGCGCGCGCGGGGTGTCAGGCCGGAGGCCTTGCCCGCCTCTTCCGTACCGACGAGCACGAGCGCGGCGCCGTCGACGATGCCGGAGCTGTTGCCGCCGTGGTGCACGTGGTTGATCTTCTCGACGAAGTGGAACTTCTGCAGCGCCACCGCGTCGAAGCCGCCCATCTCACCGATCACGGCGAAGGACGGCTGCAGCTTGGCCAGGTCCTCGGCGGTGGTGCCGGGACGCATGTGCTCGTCCTTGTCCAGCACGACGATGCCGTTCTGGTCCTTGACCGGCACGATCGACTTGGCGAAGTAGCCGCCGGTGGTGGCCTTGGCGGCCAGCTCCTGCGAGCGCACCGCGTAGGCGTCGACATCGTCGCGGCTGAAGCCCTCGATGGTGGCGATCAGGTCGGCGGAGACGCCCTGCGGGACGAAGTAGGTGTCGTAGTTGGTGGCCGGGTCCAGGGCCCAGGCGCCGCCGTCGGAGCCCATCGGCACGCGCGACATGGACTCCACGCCACCGGCGAGAACCAGGTCGTCGAAGCCGGAGCGAACCTTCTGGGCGGCGAGGTTGACCGCCTCGAGGCCGGAGGCGCAGAAGCGGTTGAGCTGGAAGCCGCCGACGGTGTCGGGCAGGCCTGCCACGGTGACCGCGGTACGGGCGATGTCCGCGCCCTGATCGCCGACCGGCGCGACCACGCCGAGGATCAGGTCGGAGATCCGGTCCTCGTCGAGGTTCGGGAAGCGCCCGCGCAGCTCCTGGATCAGACCGACAGTCAGGTCGATCGGCTTGACCGAGTGCAGCGAGCCGTTCTTCTTGCCACGGCCGCGCGGAGTGCGGATGGCCTCGTAAATGTAGGCCTCTGTGGTCATGGAGTGTTCCTTCCTCAATGTGCGGCGGCCGGACTTTCGTCCGTCCGAGCGCTGGTGTGCGGCGACACCGCGGATGCGGCATGGCTGCGGCTGACCTCGCCGACCGGCCTTGCGACCGACCGTTCCTAACGCTGTACAAAACCAGGCAAGACAGGACGAACGTACGGCCAGGTCGCCCGTACGCCTGGGCATACCATAGAACGTCGGCGTACCGAAGCTCCCGGCTACCCGTCCATACTACCGTGGAGTGCGAACTCCGGTTAACTTAACGTTGCGAGAACGGTGGTTGTCAACCATCCAATCGTGTGGCACCCAGCTCACTCTTCAGCAATTCGAGGGCGACCTCGTCCGGGTCGCGACGGTCGCCGGGAGCCACCGGATCGGCCGCGGCTGCCATCATCTCCTGCTCCTCTTCCGGGGTCGAGGCGGGAATGACCCGGGCCCCGTCCCAGTCCAGGTCGGTCGACGCGTCGCCCGCGCTCGGCCCGGCGTCGTACCGCGGATAGTCCGCGGGGCCGGGGCCGGGGTCGTCGGGTAGGTCGGGGTAGTCGGGCGGCGGGATATCGTCGTCCGCGGGATACGGCCGCTTGTCGGCGCCGCCTGCGCCGGAACGCCCCCCGCCGCCGGCCTTGTCGGCGTTCGCGTTCTTCGCCTGACTCGGGCGGGAGAAGCGCGGCGCGGGCGCGGCCGAACCACGGGTCGCCGCGTTGCCGGATTCACGTCCAGGCTGGTTGCCCGCCTGCCCGCGGGGTCGGTTCGCGGCACCGCCCGATCGCGGCGCGGCGGCGGGCCGTGGCGCGGCGCCGCCCGCTTCCCAGCGGACCTCGTGGTCGCGGCCGAGCACCGCCCGTACTGCCGACCGGACCGCCTCCAGGTTGCGCGGATCGGACAGGCGCTTGGCCAGCGGCGCGTGCTGGTGCGCGAAGACGATGACCTCGCCCTCCACCCGGGCAACCGACGCACCGGCGAGCATCGCCTGCACGGCGGCACCGAACTCACGCACTTTGGCGCGAATGTCCGCCCAGGCGGCTTCCACTTCCCGCAACAGATCAGCGCTCGGTGTGGCAACAGGACCGGCGGCGAGCTCCTGCGCGGACGAACCGGTCGCATGAGACGCCGGCGCGGCGGACCGAGCCTGATCGCCGTGCCCGACGGTCCGCTCGGCAGCCGAATCAGCCCCGCGCTCGCCCCCGGCAGCAGAACCCCGCCCGGCAGCCTGGCCGGCCGCTTGCTCCCGCCCGGCAGCAGATCCCTGCTCGGCAGCCGAATCAGCCCCGCGCTCGCCCCCGGCAGCAGAACCCCGCCCGGCAGCCGCATCAGCCCCTTGCTCCCGCCCCACAGCAGAACCCCGTCCGGCAGCCGCATCAGCCCCTTGCTCCCGCCCGGCGGTAGAACCCCGTCCGGCAGCCGGATCGGTCCCTTGCTGTCGCCCGGCGGCCGGATCGACGACCGACGAGGCCGCCCGCGCATTCGTTTCCTGCTCCGACGATCCGCGCTCAGACGTCGCCGAAAGGTCGGAAGGCCTTCGTGCCTCTTCGGTTTCGGACGAGAGATCGCCCGGCATCGCGCTCGCACCACGCGCGGCGGCGGATGACGCAGACGCCGAGCCTGCCGTCCCGCGTTGCGGAGCACTCGATTCGATGGTCGCACTCGCCTCTCGCCGCGGCGTCATTCCTGCCGCACCACCGGATTCGGCGAAATCCGGTTCGGCCACCCGCACAGGACGATCCGTACCCCCTTGCGCAGGCGAACCCGGCGCGACCGATTCGCCAACGACAGGCTCCGTCGGACGCCCGCCTCCGGCACCCGGGAATTCCGCACCGGCACCGGAGCCCGCCGTATCGGCAGACGGATTCTCGGCTCGCCCACCACCGACCGGCGTCGTGTCATCGACATTCCCCGCACCCGCGGATGCGCCTCCGGCACGGTCCCCTGCCCCGACATGCGCCGAACCACCGGTTTCCGCAGCGCTTCCCGAGCGGTCACCCCCGCGGTTCTCGCGACGAATCGCGGCCAGCGCCTCGGCACCTCGGCGACGAGGCGGGTCCGACGGCGAACCAGCCGCAGGCGACGGCGCGGGAGCCTGCGCCGACGACGCGGCGGGCGCCGGGGCGATGGAACCACCGGCCAGACCGCGCTCGAGCCGTTCCAACCGTTGCAGGGTGGCGGATTCCGCGTCGGACACCGAGGGCAGCAACATGCGCGCGCAGACGACTTCGAGCAGCAGTCGCGGCGCTGTGGCGCCGCGCATCTCCCCGAGACCTTCGTGCAGCAGCTGGGCGTAGCGGGTCAAGGTGGCCGAACCCAATCGCTCGGCCTGATCGCGCATCCGGTCGAGCACGTCGCCGGGGCCGGTGACCAGGCCGCGTTCGGTGGCGTCGGGCACCGCCCGCAGGAGGATCAAGTCGCGGAAGCGATCGAGCAGGTCGACGGCGAAACGGCGCGGATCGTGGCCCGCCTCCATCACCCGGTCGACGGTGCCGAACAAGGTTGCGCCGTCGTCGGCGGCCAGCGCTTCGACCGCGTCGTCGATCAGCGCCACGTCGGTGACACCGAGCAGCGAGACCGCGCGGGCATATGTGACGCCCTCGGGGCCTGCGCCGGCCAGCAGCTGGTCCAGCACGCTCAGGCTGTCGCGCGGTGAACCGCCGCCCGCGCGAATCACCAAGGGGTACACGGCTTCTTCGACGCGCACGTGTTCCTGCTCGCAGATCCGCCCGAGCAGTCCGCGCATGGTGGCGGGCGGCAGCAGCCGGAACGGATAGTGATGCGTGCGCGAACGGATGGTCGGCAGCACCTTGTCCGGCTCGGTGGTCGCGAAGATGAAGATCAGGTGCGCGGGTGGCTCCTCGACGATCTTGAGCAGCGCGTTGAACCCGGCGGTGGTCACCATGTGCGCCTCGTCGACGATGAACACGCGGTACCTGGACTCCGCGGGCGCGTAGAAGGCGCGGTCCCGCAATTCCCTGGTGTCGTCGACACCGCCGTGGCTCGCGGCGTCGAGTTCGATGACATCCAAGTTTCCCGGGCCGCCCGGCCCGAGCGCCACACACGACGGGCAGGTGCCGCATGGCGTCGAAGTGGGCCCTTGCGCACAGTTCAACGATCGGGCGAGGATGCGCGCGGAAGACGTCTTGCCGCAGCCGCGCGGACCGGAGAACAGATAGGCATGGCTGATCCGCCCCGTGTCGAGCGCGGTACTCAGCGGGTCGGTGACGTGCTCCTGACCCACCACCTCAGCGAATGTTGCCGGTCGGTACTTCCGGTACAGAGCCACGGCCAGAGGTTACCGGCGACCACCGACAACGCGCATGCCCGCCTACCGCCCGGATCAGCCGCACACGGTCGTCGATAAATGTGATCCAAGTCACAACATGCGCGTCGCCTTCTTCGACGGCCGACCGGGACATGCGCAACAGCAACCTCAGAGCTATCACTTATCCTGCACGTGCGAATACCGGACGCACCCGCCGCGGCATCCCGCCGCGGCCGGAAAAGATGGACTCCGACCCCGATTTACCTCCACTTTTTGGAAATAACGAAACCGTCACCATGGGTGACATCGATGCAATCGTCTGGCTAACGTGGCAGACGGCAACTTCGGTAGCCAAACCTTCATCAGGTTGGTGACCCCGGCCGGTCCCTCATCCCGACCGGGGCACAACCAACAAAGCTCCGCCAACGGGTGACCAGCGCCAATCCCCACTTCCACCGGAGGACCGTCCACGTGTCGTGTGACGACATCGCCGCCGCCTGGCTCTCCAGCACCGATTTCGCAGGCGACCGCTCCGCCGTCGCCCTCTTGAGCCGCGCCATCAGTCCCCAGGAGTTCGCGATCAAGCGCGACTCGCTGCCGGTGACCGCGGCCGCCGATCCGGCCACCGCCGCCGCCATCCTCGAACTTCTCGAACGCGGCCAGGTGCCAACCATGGCGGCGATCCGCACCCTGACCGCGCAGAACGAGATGCGCCGCGAGGCCGAGCGCATCGAACGCCTCGGCCGCCGCGCCCAGCGCAGCATCGACGACTTCGGCCGGGTGCTCGCCAAACTCGCGGACGCGCACTGGACCGCGCACGGCTACGGCCCCACCCGCCGTGACGTGCTGTGCACCGAGCAGATCATGACGCTGATCCGCACCCGCGTCGGCAATATCGCGCCGTCGGCGGTCAAACACCTCTGGCTCATCGAGCGCGCGCAGCGCGCGGGGTGGATCGCCTCCAACGCCAATCCCCGGTCCCTGTGCGCGGCGCGGCGTTTCTACGCGGCGCAGTACGGCAACCGGGTGTCGCTGCGTCCCGTGAACACCATCGGCACCGCGATCGCGACGTATCTGGCGGACTACCAGGCCGAGCACGGCCGCCCGCCGCGCTGGTCGGTGGTCGCGCAAGAACTGCGCGACGACCGGGGCCGCCGGATCTTCCACAACACCGCCGATGCCCGCGCCCAGCAGCTGTGGCTGACCACCGCGGAATGGGTGGAAATGTGCGACGACCTTCCCGTGCCCGGCCGAAGGGGCTTGCGGGCCATCCGTAAGTCCCGCGGTTGACCTCGGGCGCGTCGTGCGAGTTCGACAGCATAGGTTAACGGCGTTACTCTAACGCCGTTAACCTAGCGAGCGGAGCCGCGATGCTGACCCGGATGGCCCGATTCATCACCCGATCTCCGCGTACCGTGCTGGCCGCGGCGCTCGCGGTCGCCGTGCTCTGCGGCGTCTTCGGCGCTACCGCGCCCGCGCACTTGAAATCGGGCGGTTTCACCTCCGCCAATGCCGAGTCCGCTCGCGTCGCCCAGTTGATCGCGGACAACTTCGCCGGGGCGGCGCCCAATTTCGTCCTGCTGGTCAGCTCGGACGGGGGCGCGGACGATCCGGCCACCAAGGCGGCGGGCACAGTGCTGGCCGACTCGCTCAAATCCCGCACGGACGTCCAGGGCGTCCAGTCCTACTGGACCACGCCGCAGCCGCTGGCGAACGCGTTACGCAGCACCGACGGCAAGAGCGCCTTGGTGGTCGCCTACATCGAAGGCGACGAGACCCAGGTGCAGCAGACCGCGAGCGACCTGGAACGGCAGTTCGCGGGCGTCTCCAACGGCATCACCGTGCGCCAAGGCGGCATCGCCGCGATCTATCACGACGTCACCGAGCAGACCACCCGCGACCTCGCGCTGGCCGAGGGCGTCGCGGTGCCGCTGTCGATGATCGTGCTGATCCTGGTGTTCGGCAGCCTCGTCGCCGCGTCCCTCCCGTTGGCCATCGGGGTGTTCGCCATTCTCGCGACGCTGGCGCTGCTGCGCATGTTCACGCTGTTCACCGATGTCTCCATCTACGCGCTGAACATGACGACGGCGATGGGGCTGGCGCTGGCCATCGACTCCAGCCTGTTCATCGTCAGCCGTTTCCGGGAAGAACTCGCCAACGGCTTGGATCCAGCCGCGGCCACCATCCGGTCCGTGCAGACCGCGGGGCGCACCGTGCTGTTCTCCGCGCTCACCGTCGCACTCTCGATGGCCGTCCTGAGCGTGTTCGACCTGTACTTCCTGAAAAGCTTCGCGTACGCGGGCGTCGCGGTGGTCGCCGCCGCGGCGATCGCGTCGATCGTGGTGTTGCCCGCGGCGCTGGTGCTGCTCGGCCATCGGGTGAACTCCCTCGACCTGCGGGCTCCGCTGCGCCGCCTGTTCGGTCGCGGCGCGCCCGCACCCGGCCCGCAGGCGCCGGAGGACACCGCCTGGTACCGGCTGGCCGGCGTGGTGATGCGGCACGCCGCGCCGGTCGCGGTCGCGATCATCGCGCTGCTGCTCGCGCTGGGCGCGCCGTTCCTCTCGGTCAAGTTCGGTTATCCAGACGATCGGGTGCTGCCGGACTCCGCCGCCAGCCGTCAGGTCGGCGACGCCCTGCGGACCGAGTTCCCCCAGGCCGATCCGGTCGCCAGCACCACGATCGTGCTGGACGGCTATCGCGGCGACAGCGCGGCCCTCGGCGGATACGCCGCGCAACTGTCCAAGGTGGACGGCGTGCCCGCGGTGCTTTCGGCCGCGGGCGTCTACGTGACCGGCGCGCGAGTCGCGCCGCCGCCGCCCGGAATGATCAACGACACCGGGACCTACTTGAGCGTCGCGACCAAACTCGACCCCTTCTCGCCCGCCGGTGACCGTCAGCTGAAAGCGATCCGGGCGGTCCCCGCACCGGGTGACGCGCTCTACGGCGGCGCCGCGGCGGCCAACGCCGACTCGCTGCAGGCATTGGCCGCCCGGCTCCCGCTCGCCGCCGCCTTGATCGCGCTGACCACGTTCGTCGTGTTGTTCCTGTTCACCGGCAGCGTCGTGCTGCCGGTCAAAGCGCTCGTGCTGAACACCTTGTCGCTGGCCGCCGCGTTCGGCGCGATGGTGTGGGTGTTCCAGGAAGGCCACCTGTCGGGCCTGCTCGGTTTCACCGCGGTCGGATACTTGGTGCCGACCATGCCGATCCTGATGTTCTGCCTGGCCTTCGGCCTGTCCATGGACTACGAGGTGTTCCTGCTGTCGCGGGTGCGCGAGGAATGGCTGGCCACGCACGACAACACCCGCGCGGTCGCGATCGGCCTGGCGCGCACGGGCCGGATCTTCACCGCCGCCGCCGTGCTGATGGCCATCGTGCTCGGCGCCCTGGTGACCGCGAAGGTGTCGTTCATGCAGCTGCTCGGGCTCGGCCTCACGCTGACCGTGCTCGCCGACGCCACGCTCATCCGCGGCTTGCTCGCGCCCGCGCTCATGCGCCTGCTCGGTCCGGCCAACTGGTGGGCGCCCGCACCCCTGGCCCGCCTGCACGCCAAGATCGGGTTGACCGAGGGCGAGGAGGACACCGCAGCACGCCCGCTGGAAACCGCGGGACGCGCATGATCGGTGGGAGGCGTCCGCGATCGCCGCGCGGTTCCGGAGCCCAGTTGCGCGACGAGATCCTGCGGGCCACGGCCGAGCTGCTCACCAGCACCGGGCACGCCGACGCCGTCTCGATCCGGGCGGTGAGCAAGCTGGTGGGGGTGAGCGCGCCGTCGATCTACCGGCACTTCGCCGATAAGGACGAGCTCCTCGAGGCGGTCGTGGCCAAGGTCTTCGAAGACCTCGCCGACGCGATCCGGGCCGCCACCGACCCCGCGACCTCTCCGTTGACCCAGCTGCACGACCAAGGCATGGCCTACGTCCGTTTCGCCCTCGAGCATCCCGAGCAGTACCGGCTGGCGACCGCGCCCACCGAGACCGGAGGAGCGGTGGATCAGGTCCTCACCAGCGGGGCCTTCCAGCATTTCGCGGCCACCGTGCGCAAGTGCATGGACGAGGGGACGATCGCGCCGCGCGACCCGCTGCCGATCGTGCTGGAGCTGTGGTCGGTGGGTCACGGCATCGCCTCCCTCCTGCTCGCCAAACCCTTCCTACCCTGGGGTGACGCGGAAGCGACCGCCTCCCGCGTGATGGGCGCGGCATGCATCGGCTACACCGTGCTCGACCTGGTCGGCGCGGACCCGCCCACGCCGGACGCGGTCGCCGCGTGGCTGCGCGGTGTCCGGAAGGATCAGCCCTCCGCCTGACCCGAGAGTCACACTTTCCCGATCTGTTGTCGGCCCGCGAGCGACCATTCGGTAACTTCCTCGCAGCGCATTCGCGCGGAAGGAGTAACCCGTGTCCCCGACCATCGACCCCGCGGCCACCGCTTGGCTGCTGATCAGCACGGCGCTCGTCTTGCTGATGACCCCCGGCCTGGCCATTTTCTACGGCGGGATGGTGCGCTCGACCGGCGTGCTCAACATGCTGATGATGAACTTCATCGCGATCCCGCTGGTGACCGTGGCCTGGCTACTTTTCGGCTACAGCCTGGCGTTCGGCGCGGACGCGGGCGGCGGCCTGATCGGCGGCCTCGATCACCTGGGCATGGCGGGCATCGATCCGGGTTCGGTGCACGGCTCGGTGCCGGAGTTGTTGTTCGTCACGTTCCAGCTCGCCTTCGCCGTCCTGACCGCAGCGCTGATCAGCGGCGCCATCGCCGACCGCGCCAAATTCTCCGCGTGGATGATCTTCGTGCCGGTGTGGGCGCTGGCGGTGTACGCGCCGATCGCCCACTGGGTGTGGGGCCCGGACGGCTGGCTCGCGCGGTTCGGCGCGCTGGACTACGCGGGTGGACTGGTGGTGGAGATCGCCTCCGGCGCGTCGGCCCTGGCCCTCGCGCTCGTGCTCGGCCCCCGCATCGGATTCCGGACCGACGCGATGCGCCCGCACAATCTGCCCTTCGTGCTGCTCGGCGTCGGCCTGCTGTGGTTCGGCTGGTTCGGCTTCAACGCCGGTTCGGCGCTGGCGGCCAACGGCCTCGCCGCGGCCGTCTTCCTGAACACGCTGGTGGCGGGCTGCCTCGGCATGCTCGGCTGGCTGGCGGTCGAGCAGATCCGCGACGGCAGGCCGACCACCTTCGGCGCCGCCTCCGGCGTGGTGGCGGGCCTGGTCGCCATCACGCCCTCGTGCGGGTCGGTCAACACCCTGGGCGCGGTGCTGGTCGGGCTGGCCGCGGGCGTGGTGTGCTCGTTCGCGGTGGGCTGGAAGTTCAAGGCCGGTTACGACGATTCGCTCGACGTGGTCGGCGTGCACTTCGCCGGTGGAGTCGTCGGCACCGTGCTGATCGGCTTGCTCGCCACCGCGGTGATGACCGGCGGCGCCGATGGGCTGTTCTTCGGCGGTGGACTCGCCCAGCTCGGCAAGCAACTGGTGGCGGTGCTGGTCGTCGCGGCCTACGCCTTCGGCGTCTCCTTCGCGCTCGGCAAGGGCATCGACCGGCTCGTCGGCTTCCGCGTCAGCAAGGAGGACGAGACCGCCGGGATCGACTTCGCCCTGCACGCCGAGACGGCATATGCGGAAGGGGTGCACGGACACGCGCCCCGCCGCCTCGGCGAGGGGCATTTCGGACGTCCACATCCCGATCGCACGCTCGACGACGATCCGAAGCTCTGATCGATGGGGCCACTCCCGGCAATCGGCACCGGGCTCGGGGCGGTATCGCGGACTATCTCACCGGGGAGCGCTGCCGCCCTTCGCCCGGCCTGAGCCGGACCGGATGATCACCGCGAGGCGAGTGCCCGCTCGGCGCGTCAGCTGACCGAGCCCGCCGACGCGGTGAACGTATTGCACTGGGCCGCACGGTTCTTGTTCAGTCCGGTCTCGAACCACTGACCGCCGTGCTCGGCGGACCCGTGGTCGCGCATGTCCCCGGCTTGGTCGCCGCGCCCATAGGCGTCCTTGCGGGCCACGGTGATCTGCGGATCGGTCAGCGAGCCGCCTTTCGACGACGAGGAGAGGTACATGCCGTCGAAACAATTGGCCTGCAATTCGACTCGCCGGGACAGTTCCAAACCCTTGGCGGTGCGCGGCCCGGCGTCGGCCCGATCGCTGTTGGCCTTGCGCAGGATGCCGGACATCGCCTGCACATGGTGTCCGTACTCGTGCGCGAAGACCGAGAGGTAGACCACCCAGTTGTCCTTGAAGTAGTCCGTCTGCAACTGGCTGATCGGCATGTAGATGGTCTTGTTCGCCGGGCAGTAGAACGCGGCGAAATTGCTGGTCGAGCCGGTGCACGGCGTGGTTATGCCCGACGTGGTCGCGCTGACGTTCAGCGACGGCGGCTGGAACGGCAGATTCGCCTCGCGCAACACGGGTTTCCACGCGGACTCCAGGCACGACGCGGCGCTTTCGAAGAACTTGCGGGCGGCGTCGACCTGGGTGCCCCACGGCGAGTAGTCGCATCGCGCCGGAACGAGTGTCGTGCTCGGATCGGTCAGCAACGGGTTGGTTCCGGTTTCCGACGGTCCGGTCGAGCCGTCCGGCTGGGCGTCGAACGTGAAACTCGGTCGCGGGCCGGACGCGTCGTTGTCGCCGCGTCCCACCGAGATCGCGTTGCGCACCAGCCCCGCCGCGACCAGGAACACGATGACGATCAGCAGCACCACCCATCCACCGCCACCGCGTTTGCGCCGCGGCGGGTAAGGAGGCCGCCCGGGCGGACCATAGGGCATCGGCGGAGGGACTGGAGAGCCGTATCCCGGCGGCGGGCCGTAACCGGGCTGGGCATACCCCGGCGGCTGGCCGTAGCCGGGCGGCGGGCCGTAGCCGGGTGGCGGACCGTAACCGGGGCGTGGTCCATAGGGCGCACCGTAGCCGGGCGGCGGAGGAACCGGACGCCCCCTGTGCGGGACCGGTCCGTGTCCGTACGGTGGTTGTGTCACGCCCCCGTACCCCCTCGTCTCAGTGATCGCCGACAGCCGCTGACGCAGAATAGCAAGCTGTCTAAAGTAGGCAGCCATGCTGACTTTTCGGGGGGCCGCCCTAGGCGCGCTGCTTCTCGCCATCGCGGCAATGTTCGCGGCGGCCCCGGTCGCCCAAGCCCAGCCCGCACCCGACGGCGTGACCATCACCGCCGATCTGAAGCTGAATCGCGCGGGTGTCCTCGAGGTCGTCGAACAGATTTCGGTGCCGACGGACGGATCGTTCCGGATGTCGCTTCCACTGCGGCTGAAGGTGAGCGACGACGCCGAGCGCGTCTTTCGGGTCACCGATGTGAACACCGAAGGCCCTGGCACCGCGACGGTCGCGAACGACCAGTTCACCATCGAGGCGCGGCCGGGCAAGTCCACCTTCCAGTACTCCGTGCAGAACACCGTCAGTGACGCGCCGGGCACCCAGGTGTTCCATTGGCTCGGCGTGCTTGGCGCCGACATCGCGTCCATCAGCGCCTCGCTGATCAGCCCGAGCTTCGAAATGGGCATCGTGGACTGCAAACTCGGCCCGCCCGGCAACACCCGCCCGTGCGCCGACGTCAAGATCGAGTCCGACGGCGTCCTCTTTCTCGAGCAAACCGACCTGCACAAGGGCGACGCGATCGACCTGACGCTGCAATTGCCGCCCGGCACCGTGCCGAGCAACGCCGACGTGCGCGGCGGCGGCGACGCGGGCCCCTTCGCGATCACCGCCCCGGTGCTCGTGGCGTTCGGTGTCCTGCTACTCGCGCTGGCGATCCTGGTCGTCTTCGTGCTGCGCGCCCGCCGCCAGGACGCGACGGTGGGCGGCGGCACGGAGACGATCGACCCGCTGCTGCGCGAAGGCGATCGAGTGCAGTTCACCTCACCCGACGGCGCGCTGCCCGGCGAGGCCGGCCTGCTGCTGGACGGGTATGTCGATCCGGTAGACATCGCCGCCACGGTGGTGGATCTCGCGGTGCGCCGGTACATCCGGATCACGCCGCTCAGCGACAGCGACTGGCGGATCACCCGGGTGAATACGCCCGACGATCAGCTGCGCGACTACGAGAAGGCCGTCTACCAGACATTGCTGCCTGGTGGCGCCGACGCGGTGACACTGGGTGAGCTGCGCGCGCCGGGGCGGATGACCTCCGGTCCGGTTCGCGCCGCACTGATCGCCGACGCCGTCGCCCGCGGCAACTTCCTCGATCGCCGACGTCCCGGCATCGCGGTGTGGCTCGGTGGGGCGCTGGTGGTCGCGGGTATCGCGGTGACCGTAGCGCTCGCGCTCACCTCGGGGCACGCCTTGGTCGGTGTCGCCATCGCGCTCGGCGGTGTCGCGACTCTGCTCTCCCCGAAGTACCTGCCGGTGCGGACGACTCGGGGGCTGGAACTCGCCCGGCAGATCCGCGCGCTCCAGCGCGGCCTGGAGACCACGCGGCGCGAACATATCCCGCCGATCGACCAGGAGACCGTGTTCTCTCGCGCCCTGCCGTTCACGGTGCTCGGTGCGCGGGCCGACAATTGGATCCGCGCCTTCCGCGACCTCGATCCGTCGGCCGACGCGCAACCGGGCCTCTACTGGTTCGGCGGCTTCGAACGCGACCGCAACTTGCAACGCTTCGCAAGCCACTTCCCGTTCTTCATCACGGCGTTGGAAGGCTTGTTCGCGAACGCGGGCGACCCGCATCGGTAAACGACCCACACGCACGAAAAGGGCGACCGGACAGCACGTCCGGTCGCCCTTCGTCGTATTGCTCAGTCGGTCAACGCGGTTCGCCGGACTGCGGCCAGCGGATCGGCGTAGAGGACGCTCAGCGAGGTCACCACGGCGGCGTATTCCTGTACCTTGCCACCGAATCCGCTGATGCGGATATCGGTGGGCGGCAGCGTCGAACCCTGGTTGAACGCGCGCGCCACATGCGCTACCGCCGGGCGATAGCCGGTGAAGGCCTGGCCACCGAGGATCACCCGATCAGGGTTGAGCATGTCGCGCACCATCGCCACGGTGTGGCCGAGGATGGTGGCCCGCTCGGCGAGCAGCTCGCGCGCCGATTCCGAACCTGCCTCCGCCGCGCGATACAGATCCGCGATGGTCGAACCCGCGGTTCCGTTGTGCGCCGGGATGATGCCGCGGCCGACGGCCCTGGAGTGCAGCGACCGATCACCGACGGTCACCTCCAAGCAACCACGCCGTCCGCAGGTGCATTCGACGTCCGAACCGGTGGGGAGGTGCGCGATCGATCCCGGACCGTTGCTCGGCGTGTGCACGCGACCGTCCAAAGTCACCGCGATACCGGCGGTTTCACGCACGTAGAAATACAGGCTGCTGCCCCGCTCGACGCGGGCCTGGTCTTTGGGCTCACCGGTGGGCAGCAACAACTCCGAGCCTGCCATCGCCTCGACGTGCGGCGCGACCGAGACGGGCAACTCCAGCACCTCGCCGAGCACCGAACCCACCTGCGCGCCACGCCATTCCAGCTTCGGGTGGTCGACGACGCCGGTCAGCGGGTCGACTCGGCCACCGATCGCGACACCGGCCCACAGCGCTTTGCGACGGTGCCAGCGCTGCAGGAACGCCTTGGCGCTGCGGGCGACGGTGGTGGTGGCGAATTCCTGGCCGGTCTGCGGCGTGGCGATGGCCAAGCCGCCGAGGATGCGGCCGCGCAGATCGGCGGCGACGATCTTGGTGACCGCGGCGCCGATGTGGATGCCGATGGTCAGGTAGGCGTCGTGATCGATTTCGAAGGGGACGCGGGGGCGTCCGACCGCACCCGAGGCCGTCAGGTCGGGACGTTCCCGCAGCAGGCCGGCCGCGAGTAGTGCGGAGACCTGGCGGTTGACCGTGGCGATGCTCAAACCCGTTGTGCGCGCGGCATTGTCGCGGGAGACGGGACCGCCGGTCGCGGAGCGCAGCACCGCGGCCGCCGGATTGTCGCCGATGCGGAGCTCAGGGGCGACAACCGGGCGCTGGACGCGGGCACGGCTGCCCGCAACCCTGGAGACGGATCGTTCAAGGGTGGGAAGGGACATTGTGCAGATCCTTGCTGAAGTCCCGTAATCGAACGGGACATGCCTACATGGGCGGCGAGGCAGCAAACGAGCAGGAAAAACAGCTCAGCTGCAGCAAGAGAGGCGACACAGTTCGCGTGTCAACGGCAGCCGCAGGCCCAACGCGGCGGTCACGTAAGTGACGCGCAGGAGGTTCCATCGGCCGGCAGACATGTCATTAAAATTAACACCGATTTGCCCGACGCACCAACCCTCGACGCGCCGCTGTGTGCACACGCACATTGTTTCCCCAGGTCGCGAGCACGCGAAAAAGACCCCGCTCACCCGGAAGACGGGCAGAGCGGAGTCTTTTCACGCGGAAGGATTACTTCGGTGCGACGAACGGCTGATTGATCGTCGTGAAGTACTGGATCGCGGCGCCGATGGCGACCGGGGCGGTGATCAGGATCTGGCCCGCGAGGGTGCCGAGCGCGCCGACGGCGACGATGCCGCCGAGGCAGCCGATGGCCGCGGCCGGGATGAACGCGCCGAACAGGCCGACGATCGCGGCGGAGGCGACAGTCGCCCCCGCGATGCCGCCGAGCACGCAGCCGATGGCGCCGCCGGCCAGGCCGCCGACGAGCGTGCCGATGGTCGCACCGGCGGAGATCGTGCTGGTCAGACGGGTCCAAGCGGCGACCTCACGGTCGTACTCGGTCTTCCACGGGGCCTTGTCCTCGTACGGCAGAGCGACCGGCTTGTAGACCGCGTGTTCCCGGTCGAACACCGGCGTCAGCGTCGCGGTGCGGCCGGAAACCGCTGCGGCGATCGGGAATTCGAAGTCGTCGAGTTGAAACCGCAGCGGCTGCGCGGCGAGCACGGTACCGTTGGAGGCCTTCACCTCGAGCACCTCGTTCTCGACCACCAGCGAGCCCGCGTCGATTTCGATGATCGACTGGGTATCGGTCGCGTGCGCGGTGAAATTGATTGCGCTTTCCGCGTTTTCTTCTGCCGGGGCGGCACCGGACGTACCAGCGGCCACTCCGGTCGCAATGGTCACCAGCGCCGCCACCACGGCGAGCTTCCTCATCCTCATGTCCTGCAATCCCTCATCTCAGGTGGAGCCGTACCAGCCAAAAGCATCGGGCACCGACTCTGCGATAACGAGGAAAAAACGCAGGGCGATTTCAAATAGGCAACCAGGGAGTTACGGTCACCGGACTACTTCGCTTTGGCTGCCGCTTTCGCCTGCTTCTTGAATTCCCTTACCTGCGCGAGGGATTCGGCGTCGGTAACGTCGGCAACCGAACGGCGCGAGCCCTCGTCGCCGTACGCGCCCGCCGCCGCGCGCCAGCCTTCCGGCCGCACGCCACGTTGCTTGCCCAGCAGGGCCAGGAAGATTTTCGCCTTCTGCTCGCCGTAGCCGGGGAGGTCCCGCAGGCGGCGCAGCACCTCCTTGCCGTCCGGGTCTCCCGCGGTCCAGATGTTCTCGGCCTTGCCGTCGTAGTGCTCGATGACGTAGCGAGCCAGCTCCTGGGCGCGCCGGGCCATGGACCGCCCGTAGCGGTGGATCGCGGGCGGGGTCGCGGCGAGATCCTCGAACTCCTGCGGATCGGCCTCGGCGATGCGCTGGATGTCGAAGCCGCCCATCCGGTCGGCGATCTTCTTCGGGCCGCGGAAGGCGTGCTCCATCGGATATTGCTGGTCCAGCAGCATGCCGAGCAGCGTGGCGAAATGGTCCTCGGTCAGTAGCCGGTCCGCCTCGGCGTCCTGCGCCAGGCACAGCGTGCGCGTCACTGTCCCGCCTCTCCGTCTATTCGGGCAGTACCAGACTAGTCATCGACCATAGTGACCCACCTCACATCCCCTACGCGCGGGTAGATGACCTGCCGCGTAGGCTCCAGGCCATGCCTCAGACGACGGCGACACCGACCAAGACGACGGCAACGGCCAGGGATGGACACGGGCCCATGAACACCTACGCATTGCGCCCCGATCGGTTCGACCGGGCAGGCCACGACCAGCTCGTCGACGTGCGCGACCTACAGGCCGCGCTGCCCGGTATCCGCCGCTTGCGCACCTGGGCGCACGAAGCGCTCGCGCTGCGGCCCGGCGAACACGCCGTGGACATCGGCTCCGGCACCGGGTCGGAGGTCATCACCTTCGCCGAAGCGGTCGGCCCGAACGGCAACGCGGTCGGCGTCGAGCCGGACCCGCAGCTGCTCGCCTCCGCCGAGCGTCGTGCCGCCCAGGCCGGCTCGACGGCGAAATTCCACTCCGGGGACGCCTACGGCGTGCCGTTCGGCGCGGACTGCTTCGACGCCGTTCTGTGCGAGCGCGTCTTCCAGCACCTCACCGCCCCCGCCCGCGCGGCCAACGAGATCGCCCGCGTGCTGCGTCCCGGCGGACGCGTGGTCGTGGTGGACAGCGATTGGGGCACGGCGATCGTGCACCCCGGTGACCGGCGGGTTGTCCGCGAGGTGATCGACACACTCGTGTCGGCGACCACCAATCCGCTGTCGGGCCGTCGCCTGCCCGGCCTGCTCACCAAGGCGGGCCTGGTGGTCGACGACATCGGCTCGGAGGCCCTGGTGCAGGACCGCAGCGTGGGCGCGGGCTCGCTGATCACCAGGATCTCGGCGATGGCGGTCGCGCGCGGCGCGATCACCGAAACGGAACGCGATCAACTGCTCGCCGACCTCGACGCGGGCGCCGCCAATGGCGACATCCATCTCTCGGTGACGATGTTCGCCGTCCTCGCGCACAAACCGCGCTGACCCGGCCGATGGCCGTCGACGTGCTGACCGACGTCGTGATCAACCGATCGCGCGAACTGGTCGCCGCGTATTCGGCCGATCCGGGGCACGCTCCGGCCTGGTACTCGCGCATCCACAGCGTCACGTGGGAAACGGAGCCGCCGCTGCGCGTGGGCTCGCGGATGACGTTCGTCGCCCACTTTCTCGGCGGCAGGCTCACCTATACCTACGAGGTGGCCGACTACGCGCCCGGCCTGCGGCTGGTGATGCGTGCCGTGACAGGTCCGTTTCCGATGGAGACCACCTACACCTGGGCCGATACGTCCGAAGGCGGTACCCGCATGACGCTGCGCAACCGGGGCGAGCCGAGGGGTCTGCGAAGGCTGGCCGCGCCCGTGCTGGAAGCAGCGATCCGGCGGGCGAATCGCGCGGACCTGGCGCGGCTGAAGGAACTGCTGGAGACCGGGTAAGCGTCGGGCCTCGGTCAGGGTCCCGTTCGCGGCGCGGTTTCCGTCAGTGCTGCCAGCTGTGCGCGCGTCGCAGCACGGCTCGAAGCGGGCTCTTCGGCAGCGCAGCCAGCCGTCCCGCCTCGATCGGAACACTGTCTCCTTCGTTTCGGCCGCGCCTCCGGCGTTCGATACAGACGGGAACGCCCGGCACGAAATCCATGCCGGGCGATCAATCGTCGGGGTCTGCTCCTACTTGCCGAGCAGCCTCTCGGTGGCCGCCAGCAGCACGCACGTGGCCAGCCCGTCCATCGCCTTCTCCAGCTCGGGCAGCTTCGGGAAGCTCGGCGCGATCCGGATGTTCTTGTCCTCCGGATCGTTCCGGTACGGGAAGGCCGAACCGGCCGCGGTGAGCGCGATGCCCGCCTCCTTGGCGAGGGCGATCACCCGCGCCGCGGTGCCCTCGAGCACGTCGAGGCTGATGAAGTAGCCGCCCTTGGGCTCGGTCCAGGAGGCCACCTTGGAGGCGCCGAGGCGGTCCTCGAGGATCTTCAGCACCAAGGCGAACTTCGGCTCCAGGATGGCGCGATGCTTCTGCATGTGCGCGCGCACGCCGTCGGCATCGCGGAAGAAACGCAGGTGGCGCAGCTGGTTGATCTTGTCCGGGCCGATGCTCTTCTTCGAGGCGTGGCTCAGATACCAGTCCAGGTTCGCGGTGGAACCGCCGATGAAGCTAACGCCCGCGCCAGCGAAGGTGATCTTCGAGGTGGAAGCGAACACCAACGGGCGGTTCGGATTTCCGGCGGCGGCGGCCAGCCCGAGCACGTCGATCACCGGGGCCGCGGTGTCGGTGAGCGGGTGCACCGCATACGCGTTGTCCCAGAACAACCGGAAGTCGGGCGCTGCGGCGGGCATCGAAACGAGTTCGCGGACAACCTCTTCGGAGAAGACGACGCCGGTCGGGTTGGAGTAGTTCGGCACCGCCCACAGACCCTTGATCTGCGGATCGCTCGCCAGCAGCTCGGCGATGGCGTGGGTGTCCGGGCCGTCGTGGCGCATCGGGATCGGGATCATCTCGAAGCCGAGCGCCTCGGTGATCGCGAAGTGCCGGTCATAACCGGGGGCGGGGCACAGGAACTTCAGCGTGTCCTCGGCGGCCCAGCGGCGCTCGGAATCATTCGTGCCGTACAGCATCGCGTAAGTGATCACGTCGTGCATCAGCTCGAGGCTGGCGTTGTTGCCCGCGAGCAGGTTGTCCACCGGGATGCCGAGCAGCTCGCCGAAGATCGCGCGCAGTTCCGGGAGACCTTGCAGGCCACCGTAGTTGCGGCAGTCGGTGCCGGTGCCGTCACGGAAATCGCCGTCGCCGGGCAGGCGCAGCAGTTCGGCGGACAGGTCGAGTTGCTCCGGCGAAGGTTTCCCCCGGGTCAGGTCCAGCGTGAGCTTCTCGGTCTTGAGCGTCGCGTAGTTCGCGGTCTGGGTGTCGTGCTCGAGCACGAGCTCCTCATGGCTCATCAAACCGATCTGCGTTTGCCGGGGCATCCTGGGCAGCCTTTCAAGCAGCGAGGGGACGATGGGTTTGGCCGGACCGATGTGCGGCGGCGACCGAACAGTTGTCCGCGCAGACGCACGTGCACCCGCGGACGGTGTTCACGTTACCCGTGCAGCGGCCGGAATTGGAGGCGTTATCCGAGGGCGGGATGCAGAGGCGAAACCGAACCGCGCCCGCACCGGCCGGGCACCGCACGAGGCCAATGAAAGGGGACCCCGCGCACCCGGCAGAGCCCGTTGACCCTTGCTGCCTTCCGGCCCTGGGGGGATTCACAGGATGCGCGCCGCGCGGGATCCGTCGGCCAGTGTAGCGCCTCCGGCCCGCAAACCCATCTTCCGGGTCCACCACCCCCGATCGACCAGGCACTTCCCCCACGTCACCCCACCTATTTGGCGACCGGCCGGGGGCTACCGGTATGCTGCTCCACGGAGGATTCGCCTAGTGGCCTATGGCGCTCGCCTGGAACGCGGGTTGGGTTAACGCCCTCAGGGGTTCAAATCCCCTATCCTCCGCTTAAGAAGGGCCTGGTCAGGACGGTTTTACGCCGTTCTGACCAGGTCTTTTCTCATCGGCGGCCGAACGCATCGAAGAGATGTCGGCTCGGTCGTAGCGCCGCTGGAGGGTGACCCGGCGGGCAGATGCCGACTCCGTGACCTGCGTCGGTCAGCCTGTCCGACGAATAACGCGCCCCCACCTCCATTGATTCGGGCGCGGGCCGAATCGCTGTATCCGGTGTGCCGGCCTACTTCTCCAGCTTCTCCAACATCCACGTGCCGAGGGCGTACATGTCGTCGGCGGGGATGGTGCGCGTGTAGTGCAGGGGCGGGGTTATCCAGCGGAACCGACGCCACCCAATGGCCGGACGGATGACCCAACCGCTGTATTCGCGGTGAGGATGCCACTGGCCCTCACCGGTATAGCCGGGCTCGCGGGATTCACGCCGGAACCAGGCGTGCATGTGGCGGCGCAACAGAAACCAGCGAGTGGACCATGTCGGAGGGCCGCTAGTGATAACGAGCAGCTTCATCGGAGTGAACTTAGCACTGGAGGATGGCGGGCACGGTTTCCTTGCGGCTCTCGCTCGTCCCGGTGTCCCAGGTGGCGCGCATGACGATCTTGCCCTGCCACATGCCGGGCAGGCAGTCCAGCGCCATCGCTGCGATGTGGACGCTGGGGTTGGGAATCTGCGTGACGATGTCCGGCTCCCCCTTCGGCTTCGGGTTGCTGGTGCCCGACCGATGCCACAGTTGCAACGTGAGGCGGAACTCGAGCGGGGCGGGATCGCAGGTCACTGTTCCGCCGACCACGACGGCCTTGTGCAGCACGTACGGGATCTTGTTGAACTCGAAGGTGCATGCTGCCCCGGTGGGCTTGGCCGCCACGGGCTCGACGGCCGCGGTGGCTCCGGCCGGAGCGGCGACTGCGGCGAGCATTGCCACTGCGGAGCATCCCGCGAGCAGAGCGCGGCCGATTCGTACCTTCATGGTTTCCTCCTTGGGTGGGCGTGCCGACCGCTTCGCCGGGTCGGTGCCATTGATGTGATGTCGAGAGGTGGGGCGACTCCGGCCGCCCGCAAAGTCCGCTGGATCTCCCGCTTCCGGGCGCAGTGGGTGAGGCGGCAGCCCAAGTGCCGGGCCCACTGCTGGCGCGCCTGCTCGACCGTCAACGGCCGGGGCGGCGGTTCGTGGCAGAGGCGTTCGTCGATCTCGGTGAACCGCAGCCCGGTCGCCGGTGCGCCGATCAGCAGCCAGGCGGCGACGAATATGCAGGCGATGACGGCGGCGGCCATGGCGGCGACGATCAGCACCGGCCCGGCGGGCATGGCTGTCCGTCCACCACTGCGGCGACGAGATCAGCCCACTGGGTGGCGAGGTAACCCACCTGAGACCACGCCGAATGCAAGATCTCCCCGGTAACCTCGTCCCGCGCCATCAGCAGCGACTCGGCGTCGACGTATGCGGCGACGAGCGCGTCAGCCACAGGCCCAACCGCATCGGCATCGGCACGGGGCGGTGCAAGGTGCGTGGCGACCCACTGGTTGATCAACGCCACGAGTTCGACTCGACGCCGGTCTATCTCGTCGACGCGTTCAGGGCTGACGCGACGGGTGCGATGCAGCTGCGCGAGCGCACGCGTCCACCGAGTGACCAGGTGATCGCCCGGCTTATCGCCGGTGACGTAGCGGATCGCCGCGCTGACCTCATGCCAGTCCGGCAGTCCGGGCCGGGATTTGCGGCCGAAGTCCATAATCGCGCTACCCCTGCGATCCAAACGAGAAAGCCATCGCCGCGAGGTATTGCAGGCACCAGCCGCAGTGGCCGGAGTGAGCGGCGAGAATGAATCGAGCGCGGTCCAGATCGAGATCGGCGGGCTCGGTACCGCAGTCGCGGTAGTTCGCGTCCCATAGGTCCCGCGTGTCTCGCGAGATACGCATGACAGCCTCCGTGACAGACGATTACGGGTACACCGGTGCAAAGGTCGACCCACCAGGCAGGCTGGACGACCACCGCTCGGTCGGGTGCGTATCCAGACCTGACGAAGCGTCTGCCTCCGATACCGGCGTGCTGTTTCAGCGTTCTCGCTCCGAAGGCCAACGAACAGCGCAAAACTGGAGGCAAACAAGCGGTTTCGGCCGTAGGGGGCGAAGACGAACGAGCTGTTCAGATCTCTCAGGCTGGCTCGCGGCTGGACACACAGCGAGTTGGCGGAATTGGTGTGCGCCGAAGTAGAGCGAGCCACAGGCCGTCGGTCGGCGGTTGATAGCCAGGCAATCGGCAGACTCGAGCGCGGCGAGATTCGATGGCCTCGAGCTGCGACGAGACGGGCACTTGTGGCACTGTTGGGAGCAGCTTCGGAAGCCGAGATAGGGCTGTACCCGAAGCGGACCCAGCGCGACGCCGAGAAGGATGAAGCCACGAGACGCAGGGATTTTCTGGCAGCGGCGGGAGTATCGATTCCGCTTGTCGGCGCTGGCTCACCGGGGCGGGTGGGCGCGGCGAACCTGAATGAGATGCGTGACCGGTTCGCTCGCCTGCAAGATCTCGACAACGTCGTCGGAGGCGGTGACACCTTCCACCTGTACTTCTCCGAATTGACATGGACTGAACAGGTGTTGCGCCACGGCAGTTACAGCACCGCGATACGCATAGCGCTGACCGAACTCGCGGGCGAACAAGCCCAGCAAGCCGGTTGGGCCGCTTTCGACGCCGGGTTCTCCGAGCACGCAATACGCCTGTATCGGTACAGCCATCGCGCCGCAAACGAGGCCGCCAACCCTGAACTCGCGGCGAACGCGCTCATTCAAATCGCCTATGCCACACAAGATCGCGAAGCGGTGGTAGCAGCAGACGCTGCTTGTTCAACCATCGGGCTCGATGCTCCCGCACAGGCTCGGGCCCTGCTCGAATCACGTCGAGCCTGGTCGCTGGCAACGATTGGTGAGCGCGACAGAGCTGCTCGCGCTTTGGATATCGCTGCACGCGCGCTCGACGACACCACCTGCCGTCCGGCGGCGAAGTGGTTCGTGTGGATGAACTGGGACGAGTTGGACATCATGACGGGCCGCGTATGGTCGGTTCTGCGCGATCCCGACAAGGCGACCGCACCGCTCAACCGCGCGCTCGATTCATATCCGGATCACTGGTTCAGGGACAAAGCCCTGTACATGACTTGGCTGGCCGATGCTCACCTCGACGCGGGTAACTTGGAGAAGGCGCTCGCGCTCACCGAGAACGCCCTCGCTTCTGCCGAAAAGGTAGCGTCAGTCCGGCCGCTGGCTCGCGTACAGCAGGTAGCGCAACGTGTCGCCGGGCTACCTGGCGGCGCCCAGCTGTGGGCACGCGCAAGGGCAGCGAGGGTTTCTACTCCGACGCGTTTGTAGCGCGGGCCACCCAGCTCACGTATTCCTCTGGACACCACTCGATGGGCTGGCCCACCAACTCGGGGTTGTCCCATGGATGCAGTTCCTTGATCCGTTCCGCGAGTTTGTCTCGCGTAGCGTCAGATGTGCGGAGCTCGACGCGCCACTCTTGTCCGTCACCGAGTTCGCCGAGATGCCAGAACACCGACTTGATCGGACCCGTGATCGATGCCCCGGCCGCCAACCGCTCGCTCACCACCGCGCGAGCGATCTCTTGGGCTGCTTCCTCGGTCGGGGTGGTCGTTGCCATAGACCACACACTCGGGATCGCCATCACGCCAGCCTAAGCGACGGTCGCACGATCGGACTTGGTCCTTTGATGCAAATTCACCGCAGCACTCGACATGGCAGGTCCCGGTGCCGAGCTTCTACACGGCTCCGGACCAGGTGGGCATAGACCGCCCGGCTCATCAGGTTCAAAGATGCGCGCCATGTCGGTCACACCGAACCTAGTGTCGTGGAGCGGGCGGCATCATATCATCTCGCCAAGAAGTCGGCGAGGGTGTACAACCGCACCGGCCATTACGTGACCGTGGACGCGGTGTCGAACTGCGGGAGCGGATGCGGCCACTGGTTGCCGCGACAGCATAGGAGCACATCTGCATGGTGCGGATCGGCGTCACCGGGCACATGAACATCACCGAGGCCACGGCACCGTTGGTGTACGACGCGGTGTGCGCGCTGCTCGATAAGCATGATCCGAGCGATCTGGTCGGCGTGAGTTGTATTGCGCGCGGGTCTGATTCGGTGTTCGCACGGGCGGTCCTCGATGCGGGCGGCCGGCTGGAGGTGGTGTTGCCGTCCCGGAATTACCGCGAGCGGAAGGTGAAACCGGATCACGCCGAACTGTTCGATGAGCTCGTGAAACGCGCGACCACCGTGCGTGTGATGGATTTCGATGACGCGGGCCG
Source organism: Nocardia sichangensis (assembly GCF_047200615.1). Lineage (NCBI taxonomy): Bacteria > Bacillati > Actinomycetota > Actinomycetes > Mycobacteriales > Nocardiaceae > Nocardia > Nocardia sichangensis. Next base: position 94,476 of record NZ_JBJZOK010000024.1, on the reverse strand, counting down.
CGCAGCGTACGAGGCGGCCAACGATGCCGTAGTCGGGTCGGTCGATCGACTGGTCGCGGTGTGGGATGGCGATGCCGGGCAGCGGGCAGGCACCGGGACGGTGGTCGAACTCGCGCGTGAACGTGGTTTGCCGGTCGATGTCGTGTGGCCGAACGGCGCTGCACGAAGCTGACGCCCCGTTCGTCCGATCTGGGCTGTGCGACTGCCCATTCCGGTGGAATGATCTTCTCCGTGACTCAGTGGCTCCCGCTCTTCGGTTCTCTCATCGTTGCCATTGCGGCATTGGTCGGCGTGCTGGTCAACAACCGCACGAACCGTGCGGCGCTCACCGCCGCGGACGAGCGGAACCGGGTCACCTTGGACGCGGCGCAGCGCAATGTGGAGTCGACCAACGCGGCGGCCGAGCGGCGCGAGCACGACAAGTGGCGGCGGGAATCGGTGCTGACCGCGGTCTCGTCCGTGCTGTCCATCTCGAGCGACGTCCGCCAGCAGTTGCTGCATTGCGAACTCTGGGAGGCCGACGAGCTCGATGAGGTCGATACGGAGATCCGGCAGATCATCACCGGCTCGCGAGCCTACATCAGCAACCTGCGCGTCGTGTCGCATCGCAAGATCCCCAATCGCTGCGAGGACCTGATGCGCACGCTCACCGCGGCGCTCAACATCAGTTTGCAGCGCCGCCGGATCGAATTCGACGGCGAGGCCACCGCCGAAGAGATCACCGAGATCCAGGCGCTGTGGTCGCGGGCGATCGAGAACACCGTCGAGGAGGAGCGCTCGGTCATCAACGCAACCCGGCTCGAACTGGATATCAAGATCTCCGCCGAAGTGCACCAGGCCGCGCCGCAGCCGGCCCTCGCCCGTTCTTGACCGGCGGGCTCGTCACACCGATGGCGACGCCGGAGCGGAGTCGACCCGCGTGAGGTGCGCTTCGAGCAGCGCGGCACGCAGGTGGGCGGCGTAGGCGTCGAGGTCGGGCAGCACCGCCGGGTCGGCGTGCAGCGAGATGGTGACGGTGTCGCCGAGTCCGTGCACGCCGTGGGTGAGATGCATGACGGAACCGAGGGCCGGGAACCCGGCCGTGAACAGTACCGCGCCGCCACCGAACGAAAGATCGGCTGGACCACGGTCGACACTCGAGACGACGGTGTGGCCCGCGATCGAGTCGGGCACGGCGTCGAGGGGGTAGCGATCCACGTCGCGGCGCAGCAGCGGGGCCGGCATGGCCGCGGTGACCCGGCCCTGCGCGGACAGCAGCGGGTGCTGTGCGCGGACGCGCCGGTCGGCGAGCGCCGCGGCGATCTTGTCGGCGCGCAGGCGCAGATCGGGCTCGTCGATGAACAGGTCGACGCCGAGACCGCGATAGTTGTTGCGTGCGCGGCCGGCTTCGGGAAGCGCCATCGGCACCTGCGCACCGAGCCGCTCCACCGGCTCGCCCAGCTCGGCCAGGTGGCGGGCGAGCGCCAGCGACACCGCGGTCAAGACGACCACCGTGACGGTGCGGCCGGGCACCCGCAGGTCGGCGGAGGGGAACACGAGCATTCGAGCTTCGTGCCGCGAGATGCCTTGCGGTGAAGACCGATTCAGCACACTCGGCGGGAAACCGGCTGCGGGTGGCGGCACTTCACCCGATTCGGTCAGTTCCGCGAGCCGCCGCTGCGCCCGAAATGCCTGGTAGCCGCGGACCGCGGTCGCCGCCACCCGGACCGGCGTGCGCAGCACACCCACCGCCGAGTCGACCAGCACCCCGGCCGCCGACACCGCCTCACCGATCGTTCGCGCCCGTGCCGTGACCTCCGGCCGCCGCGCGAGGGTCTCCAGCCGCGATCCGGGCGCGGTCCTGGCGTCCGCCGCCGAACCCGCCGCTTCGGGCGCCGCCGACGCCATCCGGCTTCCGTCTTCGACCGCGGGAGTCTCCGAGAACAGCGCACGCGCGATCGCTGAGGACCGCCGCCCATCGGCCAGGGCATGGGACATCTGGAGCACCGCCACCAGCGCGGGCTCGCCGCCCAGCCCCGGCGCGTCGGCGATGGCACGGAACACGTGCAGCCGCCACGGGTGCACGGCGGCATCGACTCCGGTGCCGAGCAGATCGCCGAGGACCTCCAGCAAGCACGACCAACTGCGCTCCGGCAGTTCGTGTTCCACGAATTGCTCGGCGCCGAATTCGCATCGGGTCCACATCGGGTAATCGATGTCCGCGGGCAGTTCGCGCAGCCGGACCCCAAGGTCGTCGATCCGCGCGCTCCGTTCGGCGACGGCGGCGCGCAGTTCAACCGTGGGCAGTCCACGATCGGCGAAGCAATACAACAGAAAAAGGTCGTTGCGCGTACGTTCGGACAACCAATACATCGTCGCGTCCTGCGGTGCCATCGCGCTCACAGGTAAAACGATATCGACTCGGGCCGGATCGCCTCCGGCGGGCCGGAGCAATGTGAATGATCTTGTTCCACAATTCCGTCCGGAAAATCCCATCGATTCCGCCACGCAGCTCTGCTACCGTCTGTAGTAGGAACGGATACCACTCACCCAGGCGGGGTGTCGGCCATGGCTATAGATCTAGCTCGCAGAATCGCCAACCAAGCCGATGAGGCGGACGAGCGATATAAGGCCGCCGCGTTCGTCAAGCGGTCGATCAACAAGGTGTTCCCCACGCATTGGTCGTTCCTGCTCGGCGAGATCGCGCTCTACAGCTTCATCATCCTGCTGCTGTCGGGCGTCTACCTGACACTGTTCTTCGACCCGTCCATGACGGAGGTCGTCTACAACGGCTCCTACCAGCCGATGCGCGGCGTGACCATGTCCCGGGCGTACGAGACGGCGCTGAATCTGTCCTTCGAGGTTCGTGGCGGCCTGTTCGTGCGGCAGGTCCACCACTGGGCGGCGCTGCTGTTCGCGACCTCGATCATCGTGCACCTGTTCCGTATCTTCTTCACCGGCGCGTTCCGCAAGCCGCGTGAGGCGAACTGGGTGCTCGGTTCACTGCTGCTGATCCTGGCGATGTTCGAGGGCTTCTTCGGTTACTCGCTGCCCGACGACCTGCTCTCGGGCACCGGCCTGCGGGCCGCGTTCTCCGGTATCACGATCTCGATCCCGATCATCGGCACCTGGCTGCACTGGCTGATGTTCGGCGGCGACTTCCCCGGCGACATCATCATTCCGCGGCTCTACGTCGCGCACGTGCTGCTGTTCCCCGGCATCATCCTGGCGTTGATCGCCGCGCACGTGGCGCTGGTGTGGTACCAGAAGCACACCCAGTTCCCCGGCCCAGGTCGCACGGAGAACAACGTGGTCGGCGCCCGGATCGTGCCGGTGTTCGCCGCCGACCAAGGCGCGTACTTCGCCTTCACCCTCGGCATCGTGGGCCTGCTCGGCGGCATCTTCCAGATCAATCCGATCTGGAACCTGGGTCCGTACAACCCGTCGCAGGTGTCGGCGGGTTCGCAGCCGGACTTCTACATGATGTGGACCGACGGCATGGCGCGATTGATGCCGCCGTGGGAGCTGTACCTGGGCCGTTACACCGTGCCCGCCGTCTTCTGGGTCGCCGTGATCATGGGGCTGGTCTTCGTCGTCCTCATCGCCTATCCCTGGATCGAGAAGCGGCTCACCGGCGACATCGGCGCGCACCACAACCTGCTGCAACGTCCCCGCGACGTGCCCGTTCGCACGGCCATCGGCGCGATGGCCATCGCGTTCTACACGGTGCTCACGCTGTCGTGCGTCAACGACATCATCGCGTACAAGTTCCACATCTCGCTCAACGCGACGACCTGGGCCGGACGCATCGGCCTGCTGCTCGCGCCCCCGATCGCCTATTTCCTGGCCTACCGCATCTGCATCGGCCTGCAGCGCAGCGACCGGGCCGTGCTCGACCACGGGGTGGAGACCGGCGTGCTCGTGCGCCTGCCGCACGGCGAGTACATAGAGGTCCACCAGCCGCTCGGCCCGGTGGACAAGCATGGCCACCCGGTTCCGCTGGAGTACCAGGGCGCGCCCGTGCCGAAGAAGATGAGCAAGCTGGGCGCGGCGGGCAAGCCGGGCACCGGCAGCTTCCTGCGCGCGGATCCGCGGGACGAGAGCGCGAAGCACTTCGAGATCGAGCACGAAGAGGAACGCAAGCAACTCGCGGTGCTGCGCAAGGTTCAGGAACGGGCGAACGGCGACGGAAACGGTTCCGCCCACTGAACATTCGGCACCCGACCCGCCCGGAAAACCGCGAAGGCCCCGAGTCCGATACGACCCGGGGCCCGCTTTGCCTTGTTCAGGCGATTCCGGAGCAGTTCAGCCGCACCGGAATGCTCCCGTCGAGACCCCCACTAGGAATGCATCCCACTCACCCGGCGCAAACGCCAAGACCGGACCACGTCCACTGGCTTTGGTGTCACGAACCGCGACACGGCCGTCGACGAGAAAAGCTACTTCCACACACGCGCCATCCGGACCGCTGTATGTGCTCTTGCGCCATACAGCGCCCGTCCAACCAACCTCCACGGTACTAGCTCCTTTGCTGCGTCGAGAGCGAGATTTCTCCTGACATCGTTCCAGCTAGCAGCGGTATCCGACTGGAAAGCCGAATCCCGTGGTGCACCTTTTGCCGGAGCCCACTTTCCCGGTGCGTCGATATCGCACATCGAGTTCGAGAGGAAATTAACCTCGCGCGGGGCCCGTCCCCGCGCGGTAACACTAGCAGGTCCTTCGAAAGTTTGCCCGGCTCTTGCCTATTCAATCATCGCAACCACACACGTTTGCGAAGCAGCAGGGTTGCGGGAACATTGCCGACCCTAGGTATTCATTCCAAACACTGGCGTACCACAATGTTTTTAACGGATGTGATTGCTCTGTTATCGGCCGACAATTCCCCTCCGGCCGAGGGCAGCGTCGACGGCGGCACAGCGGCCGTGCATGATGGAACCTATGGTCGAACGCGATCGAGACGACGCAGGTCGCGCCCGTAATGCCCGTCCGCGCGACCGCCTCGGGCGTCCGCTGCCTCCCGGCAGTACCGGAGTTGCCCGAATTCCGGATGATCTCGATCTTCCGCCCCAGCAAACCTTGACCTTCGCCCAGCAACTGCTGGACGAGGGACTCGCATTCAATGCACACGAGGTTTTAGAGGCCGCATGGAAGAACGGATCGTTCGCCGAGCGGATGCTGTGGCAGGCGCTCGCGCAGTTCGCTGTCGGTCTGACGCACATACAGCGCGGAAATCCCAAAGGGGCGCGTACACTGCTCGCCCGCGCAGTGTCGCGGATGACGGCATACCGACCGGAGAGCGGGCAGGCGCCCTACGATATCGACCTACCCGGATTGATCGCCCACGCCGAAGCTCTGCTCGCGACGCTGGAAGCGGGCGGCGAACCGGCGGACGCCGACCTGCGGCCGCGTCTGCGCGGCTGATCGCCTCGCTTCTACCATGGCCGGGGTGCGCTTCTCATCGTCCATCAGACGAGCCCGTGCCTGAGCCGGGTGCGGGCCGGTATGCGCCGAGCCCGTCCGGGGACCTGCATCTCGGCAATCTCCGCACCGCACTGCTTGCCTGGGCATTCGCTCGTTCCACCGGCCGCCGCTTCCTGCTCCGGATCGATGACCTGGATCGAGTGCGGCCCGGTGCGGAGCAGCGGCAGCTCGACGATCTCGCCGCGATCGGCGTGGATTGGGACGGGCCCGTGGTACGACAGTCCGATCGGTTGCCGCAGTACGAGGCGACCATCGAACGTCTCACCGCCGCCGGGCTCACCTACGAATGCTTCTGCACGCGAAGGGAGATACAGAAAGCAGCGACGGCGCCGCACGGACCGATGGGCGCCTATCCCGGAACCTGCCGCACCCTGATTCCTTTGGAGCGCGAGCGGTTGCGCGCGCAGGGCCGCACGGCCGCACTCCGGCTGCGCGCCACGGCCACCGAGTTCGAGGTGTACGACGAGTTGCACGGTCGCTACCGGGGCCCGGTCGACGACGTGGTGCTACGGCGCGGTGACGGCATCCCCGCCTACAACCTCGCCGTCGTGGTGGACGACGCGGCGCAGGGCGTCGACCAAGTGGTTCGCGGCGACGACCTGCTGCCATCGACCCCGCGACAGGCATACCTCGCGACGCTGCTCGATCTGCCTGTACCGCACTATGCCCACGTGCCGCTGGTGCTCAATTCGGAGGGGCGGCGGCTGGCGAAACGGGATGGGGCGGTGACACTCCGCGAACGATTGGCGCTCGGCAACACGCCGGAGGAAGTAGTCTCGGCACTGGCCGCTTCGCTCGGCTTCACCGCGACATCGTCGTCCGAGCTACTCGAGCGTTTCGACACCCGGCGGCTACCCCGTGAACCGTCGGTATTCGACGTGGACGGGTTGTTGCGAAGCAGCCCATGTCCGTAACGTACGCATCGTCCAACTACTGATCAATCGACGAGGACAAACAACTATGACAAGCGGTGGGTACGACCCCAACCAGTATCCGCAGGGCGGGCAGCCGTACGGCCAGCCGTACCCCCAGGGGGGCGACCAGTACGGCCAGCAGCAGCCGCAATACGGGCAACAGCCCCAGTACGGCCAACAGCAGCCGCAATACGGGCAACAGCCCCAGTACGGCCAACAGCAGCCGCAATACGGACAGCAGCCGCAGTACGGCCAACAGCAGCCGCAATACGGACAGCAGCCCCAGTACGGGCAGGAGCCGCTCGGCCAGTACCCGCAGCAGCCCGGTTTCAACAGCTACGGCGGTCAGCCGGGTGACCTCGGCACTCGTATCGGCGCGCGTGTCATCGACGCGCTCATCCTCTACATCCCCTACATCATCCTGTACACCCTGGTCAACAACTCGCTGGGCCTGACCATCGGTCTCAGCGTGGTGTGGACTTTGGTCCAGCTCGGCTACTTCGTCGGCATGGAGACCTCGCAGGGCACCACGCTCGGTAAGAAGATCCTCGGTCTGAAGGTGCTCGCTCCGGGCGGCGCCGCGAAGATCGACCCGGCTACGTCGTTGAAGCGCAACATCTTCGTCGCGGCCAACATCATCCCGTGCGTCGGCGGCCTCATCTCGCTGATTATGGCGATCTACATCATGGTCACCATCTCGCAGGACCCGAACAAGCAGGGCTGGCACGACAAGTTCGCCGGCGGCACCCAGGTCGTGAAGGCCTGATCCGCCGCGGCGGCACGAACAAACAGGGGCGCACCCAATCGGGTGCGCCCCTGTTGCTTTCGGGCGAACCGCGCCGCTACGCGCTGGTCGTCCCCGCGATGATCACGACGACGAACCACAGGATGGCGAGCACGATGGCGCCGACGCCGATCCAGATGCCCGCGAGCGCCATACCGCGGCCCTCCTGGCCGTTCTGCTTGATCTGGTTCAACGCGATCACGCCGAGGATGATGCCGACGATCGAGCCGAGCCCGCAGGTGACGAACCCGACCAGCGACGAGATCAGCGCACCGATCGCCATGCCGTTGGTGCCCTGCGCCGGGACTCCGTAGGGCTGGTACGGAGTCTGGTAGCCGTATTGCGGCTGCGGATACGGCTGCGCGGGCTGCTGGTAGGAGGGGTACTGCGGCTGCGGAGGCGGCGTCATCGGCTGCGAAGGCGGCTGCACCGGGTACTGCGGCGCCGACGGGTAGCCCGACGGCTGCTGCTCCGGGCTCGGGTATTGCGGGACCGAATTCTGTCCACCGGACTCCGGCGACACGCCTTGGCCACCGTACTGCTTCCACCACTCGTCGGAGTCCCCGGGATTCGTCATTGCTACAGCGTATTCCACAACCTGGTTGGATGATGCGGGTGAGTGAGTCGAAAACCACACAAGAGCACGGCGGGCCTGGACGCCCCGCGGACCACGCGGCATTTGCCCAGGTAGCGCGGGGGTACTACGCACCGATCGTGGCCCTTTTCACGGCAACCCTGATCATTTCCAACATCTGCGCCACCAAGGGGGTGGAGTTCTTCGGCGACCGATCGGTGTCGCTGGGGCCGCTGCAAATCCTTCCGATCGCCACCGACGGCGCATTCTTCCTGTTCCCGCTGGCCTACATCCTCGGCGACGTGCTGAGCGAGGTGTACGGCTTCCGCGCCACCCGGCGGGCCATCTACTACGGCTTCGCTGCCCTGCTGCTGACGGTCGTGTGCTTCGCCGTCGCGATCCGGCTGCCCGCCGCGAGCTTCTACGACAACCAAGAGGCGTTCCGCACCGTCCTCGGGACGACGCCTCGGCTCGTCATCGCGGGCCTGGCCGGGTACTTCGTCGGCCAGCTGCTGAATTCCGCGACGTTGGTGCTGATCAAGGAGCGGACGAAGGAAAAGTACCTGTGGGCCAGGCTGATCGGATCGACCATCGTCGGCGAGTTCGCCGACACGCTGATCTTCTGCTCGATCGCCGCGGGCGCCATCGGCATCGATACCTGGCAGCAGTTCATCAACTATGTGATCGTCGGCTTCATCTGGAAGACCCTCTGCGAGGTGTTCGTGCTCCCGATCACCTACCGAGTGATCGCGTTGCTCAAGAAGCACGAACCGAGCTACTCGCCGACCGAAGTGGATCCGCTGCACACCTGACGAAATTCCCGGCAGACCCGAGAGGGCGCGGGCCACGAGAGACGATCGAAGACTTCGCGGAGTTACCGATCCACTTCGTGCCCCGCGCCCTTCTTACTTCTCCAGCGGCCCAGTGTCTGCGCCTTGTGTTCATCGAAGTAACCGCCCTCGATGCTCTCGCGGATCCGGTCGACCAGGCGAATCGTGAACCGCTCGTTGTGAATCGTGCACAGCGTGGCGGCGAGCATCTCCTTGGCCTTGAACAGGTGATGGAGGTAGGCGCGCGTGTAGTTGGCGCAGGTGTAGCAGTCGCAGTTCTCATCGATCGGGGTGAAGTCGCGACGAAAGCGGCTGGTGTTGATGTTGAACCGGCCGGTGTCGACGTAGATCGCGGCGTTGCGGGCGACCCGGGACGGGTTCACGCAGTCGAAGGTGTCCGCGCCGTTCTCGATGGCGGTGAAGATGTCCTCCGGCTCGCTGATGCCCAGCATGTGGCGCGGTTTGTCCTCGGGCAACTCGTCACAGCACCACCCGACGATGGCGCCCAGATTGTGCTTCTCCAGCGCGCCGCCGATGCCGTAACCGTCGAATCCCGTTCCCGCGTTTCCGCGAATCGACTCGAGTCCGCGGCATGCCTTTCGGCGCAGGTCCTCGTACTGCGCGCCTTGGACGACGGCGAACAGCGCTTGATACGGCCGGTGCGTGCGCGCGGCGGTCAGCCGCTCGTGCTCATCGATGCAGCGCTGCGCCCACTCGTGGGTACGCTGCACCGATTGTTCCTGATAGGCGCGGGTGTTCAGCAGCGTGGTGAGTTCGTCGAACGCGAACATGATGTCGGCGCCGAGCTGGTGCTGGATGTTCATCGACACCTCGGGCGTGAAGCGGTGCACCGAACCGTCGAGGTGGGAGCGGAACGTGACACCGTCGTCGTCCACGGTGGCCAGCCGCTCTTTGCCGGGTGCGATCACGTCGTCGCTGCGTACGTCGACCGCTTCCATCGCGAGCACCTTCTTGAACCCGACGCCCAGTGACATCACCTGGAACCCGCCGCTGTCGGTGAAGGTCGGCCCCGGCCAGTTCATGAACGCGCCGAGCCCGCCCGCCTCGTCCACGATGTCGGCGCCCGGCTGCAAGTAGAGGTGGTAGGCGTTCGCCAGCAGCGCTTGGGCGCCGAGTTCCCGCATGGTCTCCGGCAGGACCGCCTTGACTGTCGCCTTGGTGCCCACCGGGATGAAGGCGGGCGTGGCGATCGGCCCGTGCGGCGTGGCGATCACACCGGACCGGCCGTGCCGCCCGTCCAGGCGCGTACCGACGGTGAAGGAGAAGGATTCGGGACCGGACACCCCGCTATCCTCGCAGTTCGGCAGACGCCGCCCGAACCAGGCCACCGCTCGCCCCGGCCCTCGGCCCCGGTCAGTCGGATTCACCGAGACGCGACACTCGCTCGGTCTGCTCCTGGTGCACGCGCAGTGCGGTGCGCAGGAAGTCGAGCGCGATGTGCAGCTCGTCGGTGTCGAACCGAGTGAGAGCGTCGGCCCCCGCCATGCCGACGGGCTCGAAGATCTCTCGCGCCACCTCCTCGGCCCGCGCGGTGCCTTCCACCAGTATCCGCCGCCGATTGCCGGGATCTTGTGCGCGCGAGACGAATCCGGCCCGCGCCAATCGGTCGACGACGGTGGTGGTGGCAGCGGGACTCAGTCGCAGCGCGACGCTGAGCTCCCCCGCCGCCAGCGGCCCACGGCCGAGCACGATGTCCAGGCAGCGCAGGTCGGTGCGATTCAATCCCAGGCGCACCGCCGCGGCCTCGTCGAAGGCGTCGAAACTCTGCTGCAGCAGCCGCAACTCCTGCGCGATCGCACCGATCAATTCATCTTTCGACATTCGAAACTTTCGTCTATCGTACATTTCGATGTCCGAATCTTAGCATCGAAAGGCACGCTCCCATGAACACGACACTCGACCAGCGCCGCGCCGACGATCCAGCCCTGCGCGGCCTGTTCGACAAACTCATGCAAGCCTGGACCGATAACGACGCCGCCGCCTACGCTGCGCTGTTCACCGAGGATTCCGACTACGTCTCCTACGACGGCACCCGAGCCATCGGCCGCAGCGAGCATCAGGCCAACCACGCCAAGCTCTTCCGCGGCGTCCTGGCCGGTTCGGCACTGGTCGGCGATCTCGAGTCGATCCGCATCATCACCCCCGACGCGGCGATCCTGCACGGCACGGCATCGGTCCTGATGCCCTGGCGCTCCCGGCTGCCCGAACGCCGCCTGTCCCGCCAGACACTGGTGACCGTCCGCACCGACCACGGCTGGAAGATCACCGCGCTGCACAACGGCCGCGTCCGCCCGGTACGCATCCCCGAACCGGATTCCTTCCCGTCGAGGATGTCCCAGCTCATGGCCCGCCTGGCGCGACGCCTCCGTTTCGGCCACAAGCGATCGTGAGAGCCGGTGCGCAGGCGGTCAGTTGCACGGGATAACTACCGCCGGGCTTCTCCCCAGGGGACACCATGCCCGTAATAGGTCCCAGATAGGCCAACCGACAGTCAACTACCACGCGCCGCGTGCGTCGATCCCGAGCTTTGATGCATAAATGCGCAGCGCACCGCAACCACGTCTTTCGAGCGAAGCGAGACCGAGCATCCGCCGTTCGCGGCCCGGCTCGCGTCCGAGCGGCCACCGCGTCCGCGACGAAGTCGCCAGCGGTGGTCGCTCGGACGCGAGCCATAAGAGGGCCGCGAACACCCAGCGCCGCAGGCGCTGGAAAACCAACACAGCCGCGCCGAAGGCGCGGCCAAACTACACAGCGCCTGCGAACTGGGCGTTGTACAGGCGGTAGTACGCCCCGCGCTCGTCGAGCAAGCGTTCGTGCGAGCCGTGTTCCACGATTCGGCCCGCTTCCATGACGACGATCAGGTCGGCGTCGCGGATGGTGGACAGGCGGTGGGCGATGACGAAACTGGTCCGGTCGCGGCGCAGGGCGGCGGTGGCGTGCTGCACGAGCAGTTCGGTGCGGGTGTCCACCGAGCTGGTCGCCTCGTCCAGGATGAGGATGGACGGTTTGGCGAGGAACGCGCGCGCGATGGTGATCAGCTGTTTCTCGCCGGCGCTGACGCCGGAGCCCTCCTCGTCGATGATCGTGTCGTAGCCGTCGGGCAGCGCGTGCACGAAACGGTCGACATAGGCGGCGCGCGCCGCGGCGAGGATCTCCTCTTCGCTCGCGTTCGGGTTGCCGTAGGCGATGTTCTCCCGGATGGTGCCCTTGAACAGCCAGGTGTCCTGCAACACCATGCCGATGCGCGAGCGCAGGTTGTCGCGGTTGATCTCGGTGATGTCGACGTCGTCGATGGTGATGGTGCCCGCGTCCAGTTCGTAGAACCGCATGAGCAAGTTCACCAGCGTGGTCTTGCCCGCGCCGGTGGGGCCGACGATCGCGACCACGTGCCCGGGCTCCGCCACCAGCGACAGCCGCTCGATCACCGGCTTGTCGGGTTCGTACCGGAACGAGACGGCCTCGAACTCCACCCGGCCGCGGTCGACCGGGCGCGCGTCGGCCATCACCGGGTCCGGGCTCTGCTCCTCGGCGTCCAGGATCTCGAAGATCCGCTCGGCCGAGGCGACGCCGGACTGCAGCAGGTTGGCCATCGCACCGAGCTGGGTCAGCGGCTGGCTGAACTGGCGGGAGTACTGGATGAACGCCTGCACCTCGCCGAGCGAGAGGCTGCCCGTGGCCACCTTCAACCCGCCGACGAGCGCGACCAGCACGAAGTTCACGTTCCCCAGGAACATGATCGAGGGCATGATCAGGCCAGAGATGAATTGCGCTTTGAAGCTCGCCTGATACAGCTGTTCGTTGCGCTCATCGAATGCCTTGCCGACTTCGCGGTTGCGGCCGAACGCGGTGACCACCTCGTGCCCGGTGTACGCCTCCTCGACCTGGGCGTTGACCAGGCCGGTGTACTTCCACTGGTCGACGAAGTGCGGCTTGGACCGTTTCGCGATCTGCGCGGTGACCACGATGGCGGCGGGCACGGTGAGCAAGGCGATCACCGCGAGCTGCCAGGAGATCCAGAACATCATGACCAGGATGCCGAGCACCGAGAACACCGAGATGAGCAGCTGGCTCATGGTCTGTTGCAGGCTCTGCGAGACGTTGTCGACGTCGTTGGTGACCCGGCTGAGCACGTCACCGCGCGGCGCGGAGTCGAAGTAGCGCAACGGAAGTCGATGGATCTTGTCCTCGACCTCGCTGCGCAGCCGCTTCACGGTCCGGTTGATCACGATGTTGAGCAGGTACCCCTGCAACCACCCGAAGACGGCCGCACCGATGTACAGCGCCAGCACCAAGGCGAGGACCCGCCCGACCGCGCCGAAGTCGACCCCCACCCCTGGCACCACGTCCATGGCGCTGAGCATGTCGGCGAAAGTGTTGTCGCCCTTGGCTCGCAGGGCTTCGATCGCCTGGTCCTTGGACACGCCGGGCGGCAGCTGTTTGCCGACCACGCCGTCGAAGACCAGGTTGGTCGCCTTGCCGAGGATGTAGGGGCCGACGGTGTTCAGCACCACCGAGACGATGACGAGCGCGATGATCAGCGCGACCTGTAACCGCTCCGGCGCGAGCCTGCGCAACAGTCGTTTCAGCGAGGGCACGAACGATTTCGCCTTGGTTCCCGGCGCACCGGGCGTTGGCATTCCGGGTCTCATCGCGCCTCCTCGGCACTCAGTTGCGACTCGACGATCTCCCGGTACTCCGAGCACTCCCGCAGGAGCTGCTCGTGCGTGCCGATGCCCGCTATCGCGCCGTCTTCGAGCACCACGATCTGATCCGCGTCCCGGATGGTCGCGATGCGCTGCGCGACGATGACAACCGAGGCGTCCGCGGTCTCCGGCTTCAGCGCCTCCCGCAGCCTGGCGTCGGTCGCCACGTCCAGCGCGGAGAACGAGTCGTCGAACAGATAAACCCGGGGCTTCTTCACCAGCGCTCGGGCGATGGCCAACCGTTGACGCTGGCCTCCGGAAACGGTGGTGCCGCCCTGCGCGACGGGGGTCTGCAGACCCTCCGGCATCTCGCGGACGAAGTCGGCGGCCTGCGCGATCTCCAGCGCGCGCCACAGCTCCTCGTCGGTGGCGTGCGGATTGCCGTAGCGCAGGTTGCTCGCGACCGTGCCGGAGAAGAGGTACGCCTTCTGCGGCACCAGGCCGATCTGCGAGCGCAACACCTCCAGGTCGATGTGGCGCACGTCGGTGCCGCCGATATAGACCGCGCCGTCGGTGACATCCATCAGCCGGGGTATGAGGTTGATCAGCGTGGTTTTGCCCGCGCCGGTGGACCCGACGATCGCGGTGGTGGTGCCGGGGCGCACCTCGAATCGGATGGCTTTCAGCACCGGCTTCTCCGCGCCGGGGAAGGCGAACTCGGCGAACCGGAAATCCACGACAGCCGGGTCGTCGGTGAACGGCTGCGGCAGGCGCGGCGGGTGCACCGAGGACTCGGTGTCGAGCACTTCACCGATCCGGTCGGCCGACACCGCGGCGCGCGGCGCCATCATGGCCAGGAACGAGGCCATCATTACGGCCATCAGGATCTGCATGATGTAGGACAGCATCGCGGTGAGCGAACCGATCTGCATGTGCCCGGCGTCGATCGCGTGCCCGCCGAACCAGATCACCGCGACCGCGGTGACGTTGCTGATCAGCATGACCGTGGGGAACATCAGCGCCATCAACCGGCCGACCCGCAGCGCGGTGTCGGTGAGTTCGGTGTTGGCCAGGCCGAACCGCCAGGTCTCCTGCCGTTCCCGCACGAAGGCCCGCACCACGCGAATGCCGGTGATCTGCTCGCGCAGTACCCGGTTCACCTCATCGATCCTGGCCTGCATGTCGCGGAAGCCGGGCACCATCTTGGAGATCAGCACGGCCATGGACAGGCCGAGCGCGGGCACCGCGATCAGCAGCAGCCAGGACAGGCCGAGATCCTCGCGCAACGCCATGATGATGCCGCCGACGCACATGATCGGCGCCATCACCAGGATGGTCGCCGACATCACGATGAGCAGCTGAACCTGCTGAATGTCGTTGGTATTGCGGGTGATCAGCGAGGGCGCGCCGAACATGCCCACTTCGCGCGCGGAGAAGGTGCCGACGCGGTGCAGCAGCGCGCCACGCAGATCGCGGCCCGCGCCCATGGCCGCCTGCGCGCCGAGATAGACCGAAGCGGCCGACGCGACGATCTGCACGCCCGTGACCGCGAGCATCCACAAGCCGGTGCTCCAGATGTAGCCGAGATCACCTTTGGTGACGCCGTTGTCGATCAGGTCCGCGTTGAGGCTCGGCAGATACAGCATCGCGATCACGGAAATCAGCTGAAGCACAACGACCCCCGCGAGCTGGGTGCGGTAGGGGTACAGATGCGTGCGGAGCAGTTGGGTCAGCATGATGAATCGCAGGCTACCGGCTGTCGGCGCGATACGTCGTGAAGATTTCTGACCTGCATGAATGCTCTCCCGTCGGGGTCTGCGGAGCTAGCGGCGCGCCCAGGCGCCTGGGTCTTCGGTGAGCGTTTCGACGAATCCGGGCAGCCGGTTGCTCGCGATGTCGGCGATGGTGACGTTCTCCAGCACCGCGCGAATATTGACCCGCAGCGCGATCCACACCCGCTGCAACGGCTCGGCCGCACCGGCATAGCGGACGTCCTCCGGCCGCGCGCCGCGCACCGACGCGAGCGGGCCCTCGATCGCGCGGATCACGTCGGCGATGGAGATGTCGGCGGCCGGCCTGGCCAGCCAGTAGCCGCCGTCCGGGCCGCGCCTGCTGATCACGAGTTCCGCGCGGCGCAGTTCGCCGAGCACGGACTCGAGCACCTTGGGCGGAATCCGCTGGGCGGTGGCGATCGCTTCGGCCTTGACCACCGGCGCGGCCTGCACAAGGGGTGCGCCGAGTCCGACCGCCGACTGGTCCAGCCGCGGCGCACTGGCGATCTCGAGCAGCGTTCGCACCGCGTAATCGACCTTCGCGGTGATGTGCACAGCAGCGACTCCTGGCGTCGAGGGGATGGCTCGAATCTACGCGGCGCCGCCGCCCGCGAGCACACAGGTCGCGGCGTCCAGCAGTGACGATTCCACCAGCGAGTCGTCCGCACCAGGCACGAGTTCCTTGGACACCAGCGCAACACCGATCACCTCGAGCGCGGCGCAGGCGCGCAGGTGCGCCTCCTCGGTGGCGTCCGGTCCGGCCAGCCACTCGCGCAGCGCCTTGCTGGTGTTCATCAGATCGGGGTAGCGGTCGGCCATGGCGTTGATGATCGCGACCGTGTCGCGCACGACCAGCGCCCCGGCGTCACGGTGATGGATCAGACCGCGCAGATACGTCCGCAGCACCTGGCGGATGCCTTCGGCATCGTGCGGCACCCGGTCGAGATCGTCCACCACCGAACGCATGAGATCGACGATCGGATCGATGATCGCCAGTAGCAGATCGAGCTTCGACGCGTAGTGATAGTAGAGCGACGCCTTTGTGATTCCTACCGCATCCGCGACCTCGCGCAGGCTCGTCTGCTCGAATCCTTTGGCTCCGAACAGCTTTACCGCGGCGTCCCGAATCGCGATTTTAGTGCTTCCACCTGCGGCGACAGCGCCGGGTGCGTCACGCACGGCCATTCGACGATCCTCTCATCACCTTCGCATCGAGCGAAGATCACCCGTAAAATTGAGGTTGTACCTCCGCTTAGCTCCTGGGTAGTCTACCTACCGCACGGTAGGCAGAAAGCGTCAGTGGAGGCGGAGGCAGGCAGGGCACCTCCGCGAGTGCTGTCTACACGCAGAACCAGCACGATCCCAGTCATCGCTAGGAGTAACCAGTCGTGTCCGTTTACCTGTACAGATGGGGGAAGTTCGCCTTCCGCCGGAAATGGATAGTGCTTCCCGTCTGGCTCGTCTTGTTCGTGCTCCTCGGTGGCTTGGGCGCGCAGCTCAGCAAGCCGATGAGCAACGACTTCAGCATGCCCAACCTGCCCTCGGAGCGTGCCAACGAAATCCTCGACAAACACTTCCCCGGCGCCTCCGCCGCGTACAAGTTCGACGCGGTCACCGGCACCTACGTCGCCGCCGCGCCGGAGGGTCAGACGCTGACCGATCCGGCGAACCGTGCGGCGCTGGACGCGTTCATCGCCAAACTCGGCCGGCTCGACATCGTCGACCACGGCAAACCCATCACCAACCCGGTCGAGGCGACCGAGAAGATGGGCTGCCTGAGCAATCCCGATCCCGCGCAGTGCAGCGCCGCCCCGCTGAACGTGCTGAGCAAGACCGCGCCCGCGACCGTGGCTGTGATCAATGTCCCGTTCACGATCGCGAAGGTCACCGACGTGACCGACGCCCAGCGGGAAACGGCCTACGACGTGGCCGCCGACGCGCGCAACGCCGGGCTGACGGTCGAGATGAGCGGTTCGATCGCGCAGAAGCAGGAAGCGCCCAGCGGCAAGTCCGAGATGATCGGCATGGCCGTCGCGCTGGTCGTGATGGTCGTGGCGTTCGGCGCCATCGTCGCGGCGTTCGTGCCGATCGTCACCGCGATCATCGGCCTCGGCGCGGCCACCTCGCTGATCATGCTCGGCACCTCGGTGATCGAGATCCCCAGCTTCACCACCTTCCTCGCCTCGATGATCGGCATCGCGCTGTCCATCGACTACGCGCTGTTCATCGTGTCCAGGTACAAGCATGAACTCGCGGTGCAGGATTCGCCGGAAGAGGCCGCCGGCACCGCGCTCGGTACGGCCGGTTCCGCCGTCGTGTTCGCCGGTCTGACCGTCATCATCGCGCTGGCGGGCCTGAGCATCGTCGGTGTCGAGTTCATGACGTTCATGGGTCTGGGCGGGGCCATCGCCGCCGGTTTCGCGGTGCTCACGGCGATCACGCTGATGCCTGCGCTGCTCGGCGCGTTCGGCCGGTTCCTGTTCAAGCCGAAGCTGCCGGTGGTCGCACAGCACGATCCCGAGGACGAGAACTCGGTCACCAACGGCATGCGTTTCGGCCGCCTGATCGGCCGCGCGCCGTGGGTCGCGCTGATCCTGAGCGTCGTGGTGCTCGGCGCGCTCGCCGCCCCCGCGGCCGGCTTGAACCTGGGCCTGCCCGGCGAGGACAGCATGCCGAAGACCTCCACCATCCGGAAGGCCTACGAGCTGCGGACCGAAGGCTTCGGCGAGGGCAGCAACGGCGTGCTGAACGTGGCCGCCGACCTGAGCGCCGTCCCCGCCGAGAACCGGGACGCCGCGGTGAAGGCGCTGCGCGACAAGCTCGCGTCCTACCCCGACATGGACTACGTGACCGAGCCGCAGTGGAGCCAGGACCAGCAGGGCGCGCTGCTGAACGGCGTGCCCAAGTCCGGGCCCAACAACCAGGCCACCAAGGATCTGGTGCGCGACGCCAGGGAGGCCGAGGGCCAGCTGAAGGCCGAGTACGGCATCGAGTACGGCATCACCGGCACCACGGCGATCTTCGCCGACGTGGACCACGTGCTGCTCAGCAAGATCGTGCCCTACCTGGCGATCGTGGCGGGCGCGGCGTTCGTCCTGCTGATCCTGGTGTTCCGGTCGATCCTGGTGCCGCTCACGGCGGCGCTCGGGTTCCTGCTGTCGATGGCCGCGACCTTCGGCGCGACCGTGCTGATCTTCCAGGAGGGCAAGCTCGGCCTGATCGAGGACCCGCATCCGCTGGTCAGCTTCATGCCGATCATGCTGATCGGCTTGGTGTTCGGCCTCGCGATGGACTACCAGGTCTTCCTGGTGACCCGGATGCGCGAGGAGTTCGTGCACGGCAGGTCGGCCAGGGACGCGGTGGTCGCCGGCTACCACCACGGCGCGCGCGTGGTGACCTCGGCGGCGATCATCATGATCTCGGTGTTCGGCTCGTTCCTGCTGGAGACCGACGTGACCGCGAAGTCGTTCGGTTTCGCCCTGGCGGTTGGCGTGCTGCTGGACGCGTTCATCGTCCGCATGGTGCTGATTCCGTCGCTGCTGGTGCTGATGGGCAAGTGGTCGTGGTGGATGCCGAAGTGGCTCGACCGCATCCTGCCCGATATCGACGTCGAGGGTACGAAGCTGCGTGAGCTGCAGCGGCGTTCCGCCGAGACGGCGAAGGTGCCGGTCGGCGTCAGCTGATCCGAAGGCCATGGCTCGGCCCCGCATCCGGAGTCCGGATGCGGGGCCGAGTGCGTTTCACCGGCTCGGTTGCGGCAGTTCGCAGTCGCCGACCTTCGGATCGACGCCGACATAGTTGAGCGGGCCCGCGAGGGCGGTGAGACCGATCGTGCCCCAACCGGCGCAGTTCAACGGCGGCCCGCTGTCGAAATAGTGCCGCTGCCCGGCCGCGAGCAGGCCGATCGCCAGCCAGGCCAGCAGCAGGAACCCGAGCACCCGGGAGCCTATGCCCGGGCCGCGGCCGGCACGCGCACGACGTTCGTAATCACGCTCACGACGCCCGTAATCACGCATCTCCTCGGTTCCTTCCGTGCTCCCCGTCGAGGGGGGATACCCGGCCACACCGACAGTTACCCAATCAGCCCGAGGTAGTGTGGATCGAGTCGCGTCTCAGCAAATGTTTGGTTCACGGCCCGCGCAGACGAAAAACGGACAGCCGGGCGGCATACCCACCCGGCCGTCCGCGGTTACTCGATCGAACTACGGGCTCGGTTGCGGGACATTGCAATCCGCGACCTTCGGGTTGACGCCCATGTAGTTGAGCGGTCCCGCGATCACCGTTACGGCGATGGTGCCGAAACCGGCGCAGTTGACCGGCCCGCTGTCGAAATAGTGCCGTTGTGCTGCGGCGACCACGCCGATCAGCAACCAGATCAAGACGATTACACTTCCGATTCTCATGTTTCTCTCGCGCATCGTTCCCGCGCGGATTGTCCGACGGCGCATCTGGCATCGCGTCCTTCCCCGCACTTGCGTATCGGGCGTATACCCGCGATCACGTCGGTTACCCCTCATGAAAAGGACAATTTTCACTCCGGTTCTACGGGACTGCCGGCTGGTACCTTCGGTGGCATGGCGGCGCTGTTCCAGTGGACGATTCCAGGCTGGGTGATCCTGCTCGTGCTGGTGGCCGTCTACGAGTTGACCGTGAACAAGCGCCGCAGGCGCCGCCGCACACCGATCTCCGGCACGTTCACCGACGAATTCACCGCGCTGTTCTACTCGACCAAACGCATGGAGCTCGACCATCGCGAATCGGTGTCGATGTTGCGCGACGAGCAGGACCAGGGGGCACCGCCGCTGATCGGTGTCGACCTGGCCGGTCGCAAGGTCGTATTGCGCAGGGTCGGTAACGAGTAGCGCTGCGCGCCCGTGATTCTCAGCGAAGGTGACCGTCGTCGGACAGAATGAGGCCCATGCGCGGCTCGATGAATGAGAAATGGCAGCTGTTCGGCGAGCATCTCGAGTCCGCCCCGGCGCGGCTGTCGAGCAGGGTCCGCCGGGCGCTGAGAACCAGAGCCGCCGGGACAGCCGACTCCGGCCAGGACGTTCCCGCTGAACTCGCCACGTTCGCGGACCTGGTGGCCGACCGCTCCTATCGGGTCACCGAGCAGGAGATCACGGCGCTCAAAACGGCCGGGCACACCGACGACGAGATCTTCGAGGCGACCGCGGTCGCCGCCTACGGCGCGGCCGACCGGCGCCTGCGTGCCGCGCGCCTGGCTTGGGAGGGGTACTGAGATGTGGCTGGAGGCAGTGCGTTCCGGTCACGACCGGCCGACCAAACTCGTGTTGTGGACCATGCGGCGGTTCAGCGGCGTGGAGGTTCCCGCCGTGCTCAAAGTGTTGTTCTACCGGCACAGGTTCTTCGGGTCGCCGCTGTCGGAGCTGATCCAGGACATCATGCGCGGACCGTCGTACTGGACCGTCGCCGAACGGGAGATCTTCGCGACGCATACCTCGCAGGCCAACGAGTGCCCGTTCTGCGCCACCTCGCACGAGGCGATCGCGGGCGCCTACGTCGACGCCGACGTGGTGACCCGCGCCTTGGCCGGCGGCGCGGACTCTCCGCTGCGTCCCGAGGCGCGCGCGATGCTGGCCTTCCTCGCGAAGATGGCTCGTGACCCGGGCGGGTTGACCGCCGAGGACGCCGCGCTGGTCCGGCTGGCGGGCGTCTCCCGGGAAGCGTTCGACGAGGCCGTCTGGGTCGGCACCTGCTTCAACGTGATCAACCGGATGATGAACACGGTCGGAGCGGGCCCGCTGGAGGACGCGCAGCGCGGCGTGAGCGCCCGATTCATCAAACTCGCCGGCTACCGTATGCCGCCTCCGGTGACATTCTTCTCGCGCGGCGTCTGACCGCATTTCACCCGATCCGCTCGCATGCCGGATCCATGTGTGTTTTCCTCGAATGGTGAGCCAAGTCCACTTGGGGCACATTTTCCACATCGCCGGAAGTCCCGCAGCCGGCGATGCGGCCGACGCGTTGGCCGATCTGCCGGACGGTGCGCTGATAATCGGGGAAAGCGGCCGGATAGTATTCTGCGGACCGCGCTCCGATATCCCGGCCGAGCACCGCGCCGGAGAAGTGTTCGATCATCGTCCAGGATTCCTGCTTCCCGGATTCGTCGACACGCATATCCACTTCCCACAGACCTTCGCGGGCGATGCCTACGGCGGCGGCCAACTGCTGGAGTGGCTCGAATTATGTATGTACCCCGCGGAATCCCGTTATGCCGATCCAGAATTCGCGCTATCGGCGGCCACCGAGTTCTGTGCACGGCGCATCGCAGCGGGGACCACGGCGGCGATGGTCTTCGGCTCGGCGTTCCCGCATGCGCAGGACGCCCTGTTCACCGAGACCCGGCGGCGTGGTCTGCGGATTGTCGCAGGCCGGGGAATCCAAACGACCGGAGCGGATGCGGCGGCGCCGCTGATCACCACCGAAGACGACGCCATCCGATTGACGAGCGAAGAGATCGACAAATGGCATGCCGCCGACACCGGTGACGTGGACACGGCGCTACTGCACGTGGCGGTCGTGCCGCGATTCTCGCTGGCGGTTACTCGCACGACGCTGAAAAACCTGGGCGATCTCTATGATTCGGTACGCGAACGCGGCGTCTATTTCCACAGTCACCTCAACGAGAACAACCGCCCTGGCACCGGCGAAGTCGATGCCACCAAGCAGGCGTACGACGTGGCGACCTATCTGGACACCTACGACGGGAAGTTCCTGCCCGGGTCAGCGGTGGGCGGCAAGAGCATGCTCGGCAAGCGCACCATTCTCGCCCACTGCGTGCACTGCCAGGACGACGAACTGCGGCGGATGGCCGAAACCGGCACGTCGGTCGCGCACTGCCCGGTATCGCAGCAGTTCCTCGGTTCCGGCACGATGCCGTGGAAGCGGACGCTCGCCTCCGGCGTCACGGTAGCCGCGGGCACCGATTACGGCGGTGGCGACGAATGGCTTATTCCACAGGTACTTTCCGCCGCGTTCAAAGTGCACATCTCCGAGCCGGGCGAGCAGGGCGTGTCGATGCATCCCGCGGAAATGCTCTTCACCGGCACGCTGGCCGGTGCGCGTGCCTTGGATATGGAGGACCGTTTCGGGAATTTCGACGTCGGTAAGGAAGCCGACTTCATCGTGGTCGAACCGGCGCGTGTTCCAGCGCTGGAAAGCACGCTGGCATACGGCGTTCGCTCCGACGACCCCGCACTGGCCCGGGATCAGACACTGTTCGCCTTGCTGATGGGTATCCGAGAGCCCGCGATCACCGAGGTCTACGTGCGGGGCCGTCGCGTCGACGTCGTGTAGCGCCGATGAATGCCGCGGCGACCGTCGTAACGGTCTTTCACCGACCGGCGAACGACGCGGCCTTCCGGGACTGGCTGGCGCGGCTGACCGAAATCGCCCGCGCGATGCACGGGTTCACGCATTCCTCCGTCGCGGTGACCGAGAGCCCGATGCTCGAACCGGGATTCAGCGTCACATTCCGATCCGAGCCATTGCTGCACGAATTCCTGGACTCGGCCGAACGGGCAGCCACCGTCGCCGACGGTGAAGCGCGCGGCTTCCATTGCAAGAGCGCCGATCTGATCATCGTCGAGGGAGAGTCGCCGCCGCCGGGCGTCTGCGTGTTCCGGCACAGTGTCGCACGCGACAAGGAATTCGAATTCGAGGCGACCGAGGCGCAGCTCGTCGCGGCGAGTTCGAGATTTCCGGGATTCGAGGGCGCCGCCCTTTTCCCGGCGGACGGCGGCCGCTGGTTCTCGGTGCTCCGATTCCGGACACAACGGCAGTTGACGGAATGGCTGAGCTCGGACGAACGCGCCGCCGCGCTACCGGAATTGCGTTCGAAGCTGACCGAGGACTTCACCGTGGACGCGCACACCACGCCGTTCGGATCTACCGTCCGCACGGTCGACGGCGAGACCAGGATGACACCGACCTGGAAGACCGCCATGCTGGTGCTGCTGGTGCTGTATCCGACGGTGATGGTGCTGTCCCGATTCCTCGGTCCGGTGCTCGACCGGCTCGGCGCGCAGCCGTGGCTGGCGTTGTGGCTCAGCCAGATCGTGAGCGTGGGCGTGATGAGCTATTTCCTCTCACCCGCGGTCGCACGCCGGTTCCGCCGGTGGCTGGACCCGGTCGACGGCGCGAGCCCCCGGATCAGCATCGTCGGGGCGGCGGTGGTCGTCGTCCTCTACGCGCTGACACTGCTGCTGTTCGCGTCGGTGCGCTGGCTGCAGTACTGGGACTACGACTGAAGCTCAGGACAGGTCGAGGTGCCGGTTCATCGACATCGCCGCCTCGGCGAGGTCGGCGAGCTCGACCACCGTGACCCCCGCCTGCCGCAGTTTCTCCACGCCCACGCAGTTCGCCACGAATGTCGACGGCTCGCGCCACGCGATCACCACGACCGGAATACCGGCCCGCAATATCCGGTCCGTGCACGGCAGCCGATCCTTCGACCCCCGCTCCGAGCAGGGTTCCAGCGTGCTGTAGATCGTGGCACGCGCCAGCCGGGGATCGGCCGGGTCCACCTTGCGGAGCGCGGCCTCCTCGGCGTGCTCCTTGGGATCGGACTCACGCGAATAGCCGGTGGCGATCTCCGCACCATCGGCGACGATCACCGCACCCACCGAGAACGCGCCCTCCGCCACCGGGCACAAGCGCGCGAGTTCGATGGCCCGGTTCATCCAGTAATCGTGGTCGGGCTCGGTCACCGGAATCAATCTCCTTCGACTCGTCCTGCGGAAGATGAAAAAGCCCCTCACCTGTGCGAACAGATGAGGGGCTTTGGCGGTGGCGGAGGGATTTGAACCCTCGGAGGGGGGTTACCCCTCACACGCTTTCGAGGCGTGCTCCTTAGGCCGCTCGGACACGCCACCGCCGACAACCATACCGGACCGGTGCCGGATCACTAAATCGCCTGTAGACCTGGGGTGGGTGGGCTCAGCGCTGGGTGCGGAAGAACTCGTCGAGCAACGCCGCGCATTCGTCCGCGAGCACTCCGCCGCGTACCTGCGGCCGGTGGTTGAGACGGCGGTCACGCACCACGTCCCACAGCGACCCGACGGCGCCGGTCTTCGGCTCCCACGCCCCGAAGATCAGACGGCCCACCCGCGCGAGCACCAGGGCACCAGCGCACATGGTGCACGGCTCCAGCGTCACGGCGAGCGTGGCGCCCTCCAGCCGCCACCCGTCACCGTGGACCGCGGCGGCGCGACGCAGCGCCAAGATCTCCGCGTGCGCGGTCGGATCGCCCAGCGCCTCCCGCGCGTTCGCGGCTCGCGCGAGTTCCATTCCGGCGGAGTCGAACACGACAGCGCCGACGGGTACGTCACGCTCCCCGGCGGCCGCCGCGGCGGCGATGGCCGCCCGCACCATATCGGCGTCGGCGGAGAACGGGTCGTCCGGGAGAACGCGCACGTCAGCGCGGTAGTTTGTCCAGCACCGCGGCGAATTCACCGGCGAAGCCGAGACGCTCGGCGATCATGCCGAGCTGCTCATCCGGATAGAGATCGGTCTCGGCGAGGATGACGCTCAGCACCGGTTCGGGCAGGCCGAGATCGGCGAGCACACCGAGGTCGCCCTCTTCCCACGGCTCCACGTCGTCCAATTCATCCGGATCGATATCGGGGATTTCCACGTTCAGCGCCTCTAGGACGTCCGCGGCGATGTCGTAATCGATCGCGGCCGTGGCGTCCGAGACGAGCATCCGGGTTCCGCTCGGCGCGGGCCGGAGCACGATGAAGAACTCGTCGTCGATGTCGAGCAATCCGAACACCGCTCCGGAGCTGCGCAAAGCCTTCAGTTCGTTTTCCGCGGCGGACAAATCGGTGAGCGCGTCCCGGCTCAGCGGACTGCACCGCCATTTGCCTTCTTCGCGGACAACCGCCACTGCGAACCCTTCCACGTCGTCGTAATCGTCCGACGCCGCCCTGTTCGTGCCCGAGCGCTGTGCTGCCATGGCCGCAACGGTAGTCTGCTCGAGCGGAAATGTTGAAGTCGTATGCCAATCTGTTCGGGTGACTTCGGCGAAGAAAGCACCCGTGTGCGTCCTCGGGACCGGTTTGATCGGTGGGTCGCTGTTGCGTGCGGCCGTAGGCGCGGGCTACGACGGCTGGGGATACAACCGCTCCGCGGTGGGTGCGCAGGCCGCCCGTGCCGACGGATTCGACGTCACCGAAGACCTACCTGCCGCGCTGCGGCGCGCCGCGGAGACCGACGCGCTGATCGTCGTCGCGGTGCCGATGCCCGCGGTGGACCACATGCTCTCGGCGATCGCCGACTACGCGCCGGAATGCGCGCTCACCGATGTGGTGAGCGTGAAAGGGCCGGTCGCGGCGGCCGTACGCGAACACGGACTCGCCGAGCGGTACGTCGGCGGCCATCCGATGGCCGGTACGTCCGAATCCGGCTGGGCCGCCACCGATCCCACGTTGTTCCGCGACACGGTGTGGGCGGTCGGCGTCGACCAGGGCACGCGGGTCGACCCGTGGAGCCGCGTAGTGCGCCTGGCGCTGGATTGCGGCTCGGTGGTGGTACCGGTCGTGGCCGCGGAACACGATCGTGCCGTGGCCCGCATCTCCCACCTGCCGCATGTGCTCGCCGAGGCACTGGCCCTGGCGGGCGCCACCGGTGGTGAGCTCGCGCTGGGTCTCGCGGCCGGGTCGTTCCGGGACGGCACCCGCGTCGCGGGCACGGCGCCCGACCTGGTTCGTGCGATCTGCGAACCGAATTCCGCGGCGCTACTAGAAGTTCTGGACGAGACACTCACCGTGCTCGGCGCGGCGCGCGACAGCCTGCGCGACAAGCAATCCCTCGCGGACCTGGTCGAAGCCGGGCACGACGCGCGACAGCGCTATGAATCCGCGCGCCGCTGGGAGATCACGGACATTCGTCCCGGCGACCGCGGTTGGCTGGAAGAACTGCGGGCCGCAGGCGAGCGCGGTGGGGTCATAACCCGGCTGAACTGACCGCGCGAGAACCGTCCCCTCCCCGACATTCCAGAGTCGGTCCGGCCGCTGCTGATCGCGGGTGAACAACTCGCGACGTTTTCTCCGGCGGAGATCCATCCGCGTCGAGGTGCGCGAGCCTGGGCGGCTCCGACGACACTGCCTCTCGGGCAGTAGTCGCGGCGCCGAGAGACCGGCCGCGGGTGTCGACCCGGCGCGGCCTTCGGTGGCAGGTGCGTTCCCGGAGCGCCGGCGGCGATCACTGGAACCTCGGGGCTCGACGACCCGGTCCTCGGCACGAAAGCCTCGACTCGCGCATGCCAGCTCGTGGGCCGTCGCGCGGTGCCGCGTCAGATCCGTTCGGCCAGCCCCGGGTATTCCAGCAGAAAGCCGTCGGCGTCCACCGTGACCGTCGCGCTGGAGACCGGCGAAAGCACGCTGATGCCGTCGGCGGCGCTGCTGTAGATCAGCGTGGCCTCTTGGACGAGCAGGTCGGGCAGGCGGACGTAGACCACGGGGACCTGGACGTCCTCGACCGCATGCTGCAGGTCGTAGCGGCGGATCGGCAGGGTGTTGAAGAACGGGCTGAGCACCACGTCCACGTCGAGTGCTCCGGCGAAGGTGGAGCGCACGTGGTTGCCGCCCGCGTCGACGAGCCAGTAGTTCTCCTCGTCGCGGGCGATGGAGGCGTGCCGCTCCCCGGCGGCCGTCGTGGTGCGCAGCGACAGCCGCTTCGTCACGCCGTTCTCGTCGGTGACCAGGTCGTACGACGCGCTGAACGCGGGGTGATCGGCGCCGGCGCCGCCGATCATCCGCCCGGTGGCGCGGATGCGGTTGCCATTGAGCTGTACCCGCACCGACTCCATCCGGGTCGCGTCGTGGGCGCGCCAGGTGAGGATCGCCGGCCACCGGGATTCTTGCGTGTTCGCGGCGGGGCTCTCGGGGTCGGAGGCTGGGGTCGTCACGTATCTACCGTAAGCGACGTCCGGCCCCCGCCCGTAGAACCGCCGCTCATCACACGAGCGACTCCCGCCACGCCGCGTGCAGGTCGGCGAACCGGCCGGTCCCCGCGATCAGGGCATCCGGCGCGCCGTCCTCGACGATCCGGCCGGACTCGAGCACCAGCACCCGGTCCGCGATCGCCACCGTGGACAGCCGGTGCGCGATGATCACGGCCGTGCGGCCGCGCAGCACGGTCTCCAGCGCCCGCTGCACCAGCCGTTCGCTGGGGATGTCCAGGCTCGACGTGGCCTCGTCCAGCACGATCACGGCGGGATCGGCCAGGAACACCCGCGCGAACGCGACCAGCTGCCGCTGCCCCGCCGAGAGCCTGCCGCCGCGTTTGCGCACGTCGGTGCCGAAGCCCTCGGGCAACGCCTGCACGAAGTCGTACAGGCCGACCGCGCGGGCCGCCGCGAACACCTCCGCGTCGGTGGCCTCCGGCCTGCCCAACCGGATGTTGTCGGCCACCGAACCGGAGAACAGGTAGGACTCCTGGGTGACCATCACCACGTTGCGGCGCAAATCGGCGTCGGACAGCAGGCGCAGGTCGACGCCGTCCAGGGTGACCACGCCGCCGGACGGGTCGTAGAACCGCGTCAGCAGCTTCGCCAGCGTCGACTTGCCCGCACCGGTCGCACCGACCAGGGCGATGATCTGCCCGGCCGGGATGTCCAAGGTGAACTCCGGCAGCACCGGTCGCGTCCGGCGATCCGACCGCACCGGCGAATCCGCGGACGGTACCGGCAGGGCGTCGGCAGGCGCGTTCGACTCCGCCGCGACGGCGCTGCTCGGCGAGCACCCGCCGACACTCGTGGACGCACCGGGCAGGACATGCGAACCGGCCAGCGGCTTGCCGGTCGCGGCCAGGCCTCGCACATCCGACGGGCGGTCCGGTTCGTCACCGGTCGGGGCGCCGCCCGGCCGGACCGCCGAATCACCCACCGCGCCGGCATGACGGCCGCCGTCGTCCAGCCGGACGGCATCCGACTTCTCGGATGCGCCGCTGTCGGCCGTCGAACCGGCCGCGTAGCCGAACCACACCTTCTCCATCCGCACCGCGCCGGACGCCTTCGCCAGGGCGACCGGGCGCCCGGGCTCCGGCACCGAAGGCTCCTCCTCGAGCACGCCCGAGATCTTCTCCAACGCGGCCGCCGCGGACTGGTAGGCGTTGAACACCTGCGCCAGCTCGTCCAGCGGCCCGTAGAACTCGTTGAGGTACAGCAAGTAGGCCGCGAGCACGCCGACCGCGAGATCGCCCTCGATCACGCGCCAGGCGCCGACCACGATGATGGTCACCGTGGTGAGGTTGCCGAGCAGTTTGGTCAAACCCGCGTAGTCGCCCATGCCGCGCATGGCCGCGGTGGTCGCCTGGCGGTATTCGGAGTCCTCCACCGCGAGCACCGACTCGTTGCGCTGCTCCCGGCGGAACGCCTGCACCGCCCGCATGCCGCCCATCGACTCGACGAACTGCACGACCACCTTGGCGATCGCGGCGCGCGTTCGCCGGTAGCCCGCTCGCTGCCTGCGCTGCGCCCAGCGGGTGACCAGCGCCAGGGGAACGAATCCGATCAGCACGATCGCGGCGAGCGCCTGGTCCAGGTAGATCAGCAGCGCCGCGATGGTCAGCACCGACAGGATCGCGCTCAGCGCCTGGTTGAGCGCACTCTCCAGCAGTTCCTGCAGCGTCTCGATGTCGCCGGTGAGCCGCGCCACCACCTTGCCGGAGGTGTACTTCTCGTGGAAGGCGACGCTGAGCCGCTGCACATGTGTGAACGCGCGCACGCGCAGGTCGAACAACACGCTCTGGCTGAGCTTGCCGGTCACCCGCAGGAAGGAGTACGTACAGATCGAGCCGAGCAGGATCGAGCCGACGTAGCCGCCCACGGTCCTGGCCAGTGGCGCCCAGTCGCCCGCGACACCGCGCGCGATGCCGGTGTCCAGCGCGTGCGCGACGAACAGTGGCGCGGACACCTTCGCGATGTTGTCCAGCACGATGAGCACCAGCGCGAGGCCGGTGAGCTTGCGGTAGGGCTTGACCAGGTCGAGCAGCAGCCGCCGGGAGCGTCCGGCCAGCACCAGGTTCCCGGTCTCGGTGACCTCCTTGTCCTCGCCCGCGATGCCGCGCCAGTCGGCCGCGCCTTCCGCACGGGTCGGATCAGTCTGCGGCGCTTCGTCTTCCGAGACAGTGGTCGTAGTACTCACAGCTACTCACCTCCCATCAGTTCGCGGTAGCTCTTACTGGTGCGCAGCAATTGATCGTGGGTGCCCTCCGCGACGACCCGGCCGTCGGCGAGCACCGCCACCCGGTCGGCCAGCGCGGCCGTGGACGGACGGTGCGCGACGAGCAGCGTGGTCGCGTCGGCCAGCACGGTGCGCAGGCGTTCCTGCACTCGCTCCTCGGTCTCCACGTCGAGCGCGGACAGCGGGTCGTCGAGCACCATGATCCGGCTGCGCCTGCCTCCGCCCGCGCCGGTGAGCACCGCGCGAGCCAGCGCGAGGCGCTGCCGCTGGCCACCGGACAGGCTCAAGCCCTGTTCACCGATCCTGGTGTCCAAGCCCCAGGGCAGGTCGTCGACGAACGCGGTGGCCTGCGCGACCTCCAGGGCGCGGCGCACATCGGCGTCCGTGGCGGACGGGTCGCCGAGCGCGACGTTCTCCCGCACACTCGCCGAGAACAACACCGGTTCCTCGAAGGCGACCGACACCAGCGATCGCAGGTCGGCGACCCGCATCGCCGCGATGTCGATGCCGTCGATGGTGATCGCACCGCCCGTCACGTCGTACAAGCGCGGGATCAAGTTGAGCAGCGCCGTCTTGCCGCTTCCCGTCGCGCCGACCAGCGCCACCGTCTCGCCCGGGCGCACCCGCAACGACACCTCGCGCAGCACCTCGTTCTCCGCGTCGGGAAAAGCGAAACGCACAGCCTCCAACCGCAATTCACCACGGATGCGGTCCGGCAAGCGCACCGGATCGGCCGGATCGGTGATGTCGACCGGGGTGTCGATGATCTCCCAGTATCGGTCGGCAGCGGTGCGCGCGTCGTTCAGTTCCGCGAGCAGGAAGCCGGTCCAGATGATCGGCCACTGCAGGAAGGTCGCCAGCGTGATGGCCGCGATCAAGGTGCCGAGCGTCATCGTGCCGTGCGCCACCGCGTACCCGCCGTAGCCGAGAGCGAACGCGATGGCCAGTTGCGGAATGCTCAGCATGCTCGACCACAATGTCGCGTCCAGGCGCGCTTTCAGCAGCTCGGTCTGCCGCAATACCTGCGCCTGGGCGGTGAAGCGGCGGCCGAAGAACACGCCCCGCCCGAACGCCTTGAGCACCCGAACGCCCTGCGCGGACTCCTCGGCCGTGGTGGCCAGGTCCCCGGACTGGTCCTGCGAACGCCGCGAGGCCACCGCGTACCTGCGCTCGAAACGAATGCAGATGAACACCAGCGGAATGGCGATCACCGCGAAGATCAGCCCGATCTGCGGGCTCAGCCCGATCAGCACGAGCAGGCCTACCGGAATGATCACGCAGTGGATGAGCAGGAACGGTCCCGCGAACGAGACGAACCGGCGCATGGTGGCCAGGTCCTCGATCGCGCGGGACAGCAGCTGACCCGACTCCCACGCGTCGTGCCTGCCGATCGACAACGCTTGCAGCTTCCGGAAGATCTTGGCGCGCAGCGTGATCTCGATACGCGTCGCGGGGGCGGCGATCAGCCAGCGGCGTCCCCACACGCCACCGGCCTCGACCAGGCCGAGCGCCAGGACCACGGCCACCGGCCCGAGCGCGCCCGCGAGATCGCGGTGGGCGACCGGGCCGTCGATGATCCGCGCGATCATCAGCGGGATGACGACGGCCGTCAGGCCGGACAGCAGCGCCAGTCCGCTGGCGGCGAGCAGAATGCGGACGTGCGGACGCAGGTACGGCCAGAATCGGCGCAGGGAATGCAAGCGGCCCGTGGCGGCGGGCCGCTCCGTTCTGTCGGCCTCCGATTCGGCCGACGAAACGTCCAGCGTGACAGACAAGACTCCCCCTGTAGGTATGTGACTGGCGGCGGAGAACGAGACCCACGGTGATGTTCGCAGCAGGGTCCGACACCTCAGGGTCGCACCGGAACGCGCGTCGACCAACCGATTTTCCGGCCGCCGCCGGACATCCACGGCTCGTCGCGGCGACGGATTCGGCACTCATTCGCCCAGTTCACAACCTCTAGCGAACTCGAGGTCAAGTCGCGCGGATCCAGGCTCCCGGATACCCGCGGGTCACCGATCGCGACCGCTACCTCGAGACCGAGCTCTAGCCGACGCCCGCGGTCTCCGACTCCCACTCTTGCGGCGCGTCCGGGAAAGCCTGCTGCTGGTGGCCGCCGCGCAGCGTGCCCTCCAGATAGGCTGCCCGGCAGGCGCGGCGGGCGATCTTGCCGCTGGAGGTGCGCGGGATCGACCCCGCGGGCACCAGCAGCACGTCACGGACCATGACGCCGTGGCGGCGCGCGATCGCGGCACGCACCGTGTCGGCGACCGGCTCCGGCTCGAGCTTGCCCGCGCGGGCATTGCGCTCCGCGACGATCACCAGCTGCTCGGAGGTGTCCTCGGCATCGAACCTCAGACCGGACTGGCTGCCCTGTTCGAAGACCAGCGCGGGCAGTTCGTTGGCGGGTACCGAGAACGCCGCGACGAAGCCGGGGCGCAACGCCGTGCTCGATTCCTGGGCCGAGAACTCCAGATCTTGCGGATAGTGGTTGCGGCCGTCCACGATGACCAGGTCCTTGACCCGTCCGGTGATGTACAGCTCGCCGTCGAGGTACGCGCCGAAGTCGCCGGTGCGCATCCAATTGGCGTCCTGCGGCGTGCCCTCCGCGTGACTGCCCTCGGGCAACCGAGCGGTCAGCTCGGCACGGAAGGTGGCGGCGGTCTCCTCGGGACGGCCCCAATACCCGGTGCCCATGTTCTCGCCGTGCAACCAGATCTCGCCGACCTCGCCGTCACGCCTTTCTGTGCCGCGCTCCGGGTCCACGATCACCGCCCACTGCGACCGCGCGACGTATCCACAGGACACCTGTGCGATCGCGTTGACCGCGTCCGCCGCGACCTCGACCATCCGCCCGGCGTTCAGCTCGGCCCGATCGACATAGACCACCTTCGCCTTGTCCTCGGCCCTGGTGGCGGAGACGAACACCGTCGCCTCGGCCATGCCGTAGCACGGTTTGATCGCCGTCTCCGGCAACCCGTACGGCGCGAACGCCTCGTTGAACTTCTTCATCGACGACACCGACACCGGCTCGCTGCCGTTGATCAGCCCGATCACATTCGAGAGGTCCAATTCCTCGCCGGGCTTGGGTCTGCCGCGCGCCGCGGCGTGCTCGAACGCGAAGTTGGGTGCGGCGGCGAAGGTTCCGGCGCCGTCCGACGCGGCGGCCAGTTCCTTGATCCAGCGATAAGGACGGCGCACGAACGCGCTCGGCGACATGATGGTGATGAACCCGCCGCCGACGGTCGGCAGGATCACGGCCAGCAGACCCATGTCGTGGAACAACGGCAGCCAGGTGACCCCGCGCGAATTCTCGGTGACGCCGATGGCGTCGATCATCTGCAGCAGATTCGTGCCCACCGCGCGGTGGGTGATCTCCACGCCCGCGGGCGTCCGGGTGGAACCCGAGGTGTACTGCAGGTAGGCGACGCTGTCGATGTTGATGTCCGGGCGCACCCACGAAGCGCCGACACTGTCCGGGATGGCCTCCACCGCGATGATCCGCGGACGCTCCTGCGGCGGCAGGTGCCGGAAGAATTTCCGCACACCGCTCGCCGCCGAGCCCACCGTGAGGATCGCGGCGGGCTTGCAGTCGCCGAGCACCGCGTGCAGCCGGTCGGTGTGGCCCTGCTCCTCCGGATCGAACAGCGGAACCGCGATATTCCCCGAGTACACCGCGGCGAAGAGCGCAACGACGTAGTCGAGTCCTTGCGGAGCGAGGATCGCCACCCGGTCGCCAGGGCGCGTGACCTGTTGCAGCCGGGCGGCCACCGCGCGCAGGCGCACACCGAACTGCCGCCAGGTGAGCTCGAGGTATTCGCCGTCCCGCTCCCGGGAGTAGTCGATGAAGCGGTAGGCGAGGTCGTCGCCGTTCTCCACGCTGTGCTTGTCGACGAAGTCGATCAGGGTCTTGTCCCCACGAATCTCGATATTGCCCTGATCGTCCAGATAGTCGTCGAAAGTTTCGTCGATCATCGCCTTATCCTTTTCCAGCGCACAGACACTCGGGCCGTGCAATGACACCGAACACAGGTCGATAACGAAGCGTCGGGAAGGCTAGCAGGTGTCCCGGCCACCTGGCCCTCAGTACCGGCCGAAGGCGAGCGCGACATTGTGCCCGCCGAATCCGAACGAATTGTTCAAGGCGTAATCGATACGGCCCGGCCTGCTTCCGCCGTGCACCACATCCAGATCGATCTCGGGATCTTGATTGTCCAAATTCAATGTGGGCGGAATGATTTCGTCCCGCACGGTAAGTACCGTGAGCACCGATTCGAGCGCGCCGACCGCGCCGATGGAATGCCCGAGAGCCGATTTCGGCGCGTAGACCGACGCATGGGTGCCAACGGCCTCGCCGATCGCACGCGCCTCCGCCGTGTCGCCGATGGGAGTGGCGGTCGCGTGCGCGTTGACGTGCGTGACATCGGACTTGGCCAGGCCTGCCGTCCGCATCGCCCGCGACATCGCGCGCGCGGCGCCGGTGCCCTCGGGATCCGGCGCGACCAGATGGAAGCCGTCGGAGGTGACGCCCGCGCCCATCAGCCGGGCGTGAATGGTCGCGCCGCGCGCTTTGGCGTGCTCCTCGGTCTCCAGCACCATCAGCGCGCCCGCCTCACCGAAGACGAAGCCGTCGCGGTCGGCGTCGAAGGGACGGGAGGCGCTCTTCGGTGCGTCGTTCCTGGTGCTCATGGCGCGCATCATGGTGAACGCCGCGATCGCGAGCGCCTGGATGGAACCCTCCACGCCGCCGGTGACCATCACGTCGGCGTCGCCCATGACGATCATCCGCCATGCGTTGGCGATCGCCTCCGCACCGGAGGAACAGGCCGAGACCGGCGTGGTCACCCCGGCCCGCGCACCGATCTCCAGCGCGACGCAGGCCGCCGCGCCGTTCGGCATCACGGCCTGGACCGTGTACGGCGACACTTTGCGGTAACCGCCGTTGTGCAGCTTGTCCCGAGCGTGGATGATCGCCTCCGCGCCGCCGAGCCCGGTGCCGATGGACACCCCGAGACGGCGCGTGTCCACCTCGGGGCTGCCCGCGTTGCGCCAGACCTCACGCCCGAGCACGACGGCCAACTGCTCCACGTAAGCGAGCCTGCGGGCCTCGGCGGCGTCCAGATACGCGGCGGGCGGCACCTTCAGATGCCCGCCGATGCGGACCGGCAGCTCGAATTCGTCGATGAACTCGTCTTCCAGGACGTCGATACCGCTGTCGCCGTTGAGCAAGCCTTTCCACGTGGAATCCACGTCACCCGCGATGGACGTGGTCGCCGCCAGGCTGGTGACCACGACCGAGGGAAACTGTCCGTTTTTAGTGGAAGGCATCTGCATGTTTCGCTCACTTTCCCTAGCGTCGCTCTGGAACTTCGTCGAGCAAAAGCAATGCGCGAGCGCGCCACCAGGATCGTGGGCGGCCCGCGCGGATGGCACTGGAGCGCAGGCGGATCGGCCGGTCATCACGTCCGGGTGCGACCACCCTTGTGCATTATTGGAAAAGCGCACCGATCGCACGGCGTGACACGCGGACCGTACCAGGTGCCGGGGACGATGGTCGCGATGTTCGGGGAACGCCTCGGACGACTCGAGTAACCTGCTCCCCGGGCACAGGACGCGCGGGCGGCGTCCGGTGTGGACGCGAGAAAGGGAAGGTCGTTGACGGGCGCGCGGATGGTCGGGCTGTTCGCCGGGATCGGCGGACTCGAGCTCGGCCTCGGCAGGCACGGCTGGCACACCGAGTTGCTGTGCGAGATCGAGCCCGGAGCCCAAGGCGTGCTCGCCGCCCGTTTCCCGGACGTGCCGCTGCATTCCGACATCACCAGACTCCGCGCCATCCCGGCGGGAACGGAACTGGTCGCGGCGGGATTCCCGTGCCAGGACCTCTCCCAGGCGGGGCGCACCGCCGGTATCACCGGCGCGCGCTCGGGTCTGGTCGACGAGGTGTTCCGCCTGGTACGCCGGAAGCGGGGCCCACGCTGGCTGCTGATCGAGAACGTGCCGTTCATGCTGCAACTCGGCCGCGGCGCGGCCATGCGGCACATCACGGGCGCGCTCGACGAGCTCGGCTACACCTGGGCCTACCGGGTGGTGGACGCCCGCGCGTTCGGCCTGCCCCAGCGCAGGCAGCGGGTGCTGATGCTGGCGTCCCGCACCGAGGACCCGCGCGGGGTGCTGTTCGGCGAGGACGCCGGTCCCCGCGCGATCGGCGATCCCGAGATCGATCCGTGCGGCTTCTACTGGACCGAGGGGGTGCGCGGACTTGGCTGGGCGGTGAACGCGGTTCCGACCCTGAAGGGCGGCTCCGCGCTCGGCATCGCCAGCCCGCCCGCGGTGCGGCTGCCGTCCGGGGAGATCGTCACGCCCGGCATCGCCGACGCCGAACGTCTGCAAGGTTTCGACGCGGGCTGGACGGCGCCCGCGACCGACGTGCCCGGCATCAGGAAGGGCCACCGCTGGAAACTGGTCGGCAACGCGGTGAGCGTGCGAATGGCGGCCTGGGTCGGGTCCCGGCTGGCCGCTCCGCTCGCACCGATCTCCGGCGAGCAACCGCTGTCGCCGGGCACTCCGTGGCCGGTCGCCGCATGGGGACACAACGGTGCCGCCTATCGGGTGCCGGTTTCCACCTGGCCGGTGCACGAGCCGTACGAGGACCTGGCCCACTTCCTCACCGACGCGCAGTTGCTCTCCGCCCGCGCGACGGCCGGATTCCTGCGCCGCACCACCATGGGCAGTCTGCGCTTTCCGCCCGGCTTCCTCGCCGACGTAGAAAGCCATCTCGATCGAATGGGTGGATGGGCGGCATGACCCGCAGGCCCACCACCGACGCGGCCACCAGTGCGAGGATGGCGCGTCAACGGCGCACCGGAACCGATCCGGAGCTGGCGCTGCGCCGGGAACTGCACCGGCGCGGGTTGCGCTACTTCGTCGATCGCGCGCCGATCCGAGGACAGCGCAGGCGCGCCGACCTGGTGTTCCCGCGCAGGCGCATCGCGGTCTACGTGGACGGGTGCTTCTGGCACCGCTGCCCACAGCACGCCACCGACCCGAAGAACAACGCCGAGTGGTGGGCGGCCAAACTGGCGGGCAACGTGGCCAGGGACCGGGCCACCGACGCGGCGCTCATCGCCGCGGGATGGCACGTGGTCCGCGTCTGGGAGCACGAAGATCCCGTCAGTGCGGCCGACCGCGTGCAGGCCGCGCTGTCAGCGGTGTCGCACCCGCACGAGTGAACGCGGAGCGTGGGCGGCCAGATAGCCGGACGCCACCATCACCGTCATGACCGCGATTCCGGCTGCGGCAGTCGCGAAACCGAGCATGGGGACCTCCTCGAGTTGCAGCTGTCGACCAGCGTGCCGGGCGAAGCTGACAAGACCCTGTGTGCCGGATGGTAATGACGTGTGCGGCCCGCCGCTGTCCGGCGCGCTCGAGCGACCAGCAGAATGAAGGCGTGACGAGTGGCCCGGAGATCGCTGTTCGGCGCGTACGACCGGCGATGGTGCTGGTCGCCGCGGCGATCGCGATCGCTGGGATCTGCTACTCGTCCTGGGTGCTGCAGTTCGTGCTCGGCATCGACCTCGACCCGGTCGACACGTTCCTCAGCGAACTGGACGCGGAGGGCAAGCCGTACCGGGAGGTGTTCGCGACCGCCGACCTGATCGTCGGGGTGGTCCTCGCGCCCGCGGCGATCGCGGGCCTGGTGTTGTTCCCGCGCCGCAGACTGACCAACGTCGGCTGGATCGCGCTGTTCTGCTTCGGCGCGGCGACCGTCGCCGACGTGCTGCTGCCGCTGCACGACTGCGTCCCCGGTGAGAGCGGGTGCGGCGGCCCGAGCGAACTATTTCCGCAACTGCATCAGCCGCACGCGCTGACGAGCACGCTGGCGGTCACCTCGATCGCGGTCGCCGCCTTCGCCTTCAGCCTCGCCGCGTTCCGCTATCGACGCTGGCGGGTGCTGCGCGAATCCGGGCTGGTCGTGCTGGTGATCGGCTCGCTGGCGACGGTGTGGATGCTGGTGGCCGACAACCTGCCCGGGAACTACGCCCTCGGCATCGCCCAGCGGATCCAGGTGGGCGCGATGTCGCTGTGGTTGTTCGCGCTGGCCGCCGCGGTGATCGTGGAGGGCCGGGAGTCGAGCTGACGGGCCGATGGGGGAGTTCGGCGATCCGGTGACGCATGCCGGGCATTCGACCAGCGGCGGGACCGGACAGCACTCCAAGTACCTGCGAAGGCGGAGAGTACTCATCGACCGGTGCGGGTGTGCACACGGTTCGGCGATCTGGTGGCGGATCTAGGGCGGGTGACCGGCGGCGGAACCGGCCGACACTTCCCGGTTGCTCTGACCGCGTTCGGAACGACTGCGGAGATTCGCCTCACGCGGGTGCCGACAGAGCGCGATGACGCACCCGCGCCGAGCGCCGTGGGATGCTGTCGCGCATGAGTGATCGCGTGAACATCTCCTCGGGTTCGGAGTTCGAAGACATCGTCGGCTACTCGCGGGCGGTCCGGCTCGGCGATGTCATCGCGGTCAGCGGGACCACCGCTTCGGCTCCCGGCGGCACGGCGGTCGGCGGCGACGACATCGGCGAGCAGACCAGGGAAACCCTGCGACGCATCGCGTCCGCGCTGGAAGAGGCCGGCGCGAGCCTGGCCGACGTGGTGCGCACCCGCATCTTCGTCACCGATATCGCCCGCTGGCCCGAGGTCGCCAAGGCGCACGCCGAAGTCTTCGGCGAGATCCGTCCCGCGACGGCTATGTACGAGATCAAGGCGCTGATCACCCCGGCATTGCTGGTCGAGATCGAGGCCGACGCGATCGTCGGCGGGTAGATCGCCGGGCGGGCTTCCAGGCCGCCGTGGTCTGTCCGGCTACCTGCCGAACCGGCGAGCCGTCATGCCGCCGAAGCGGATGGATCGTCGCGAGCGGCGATCGCGCTCGTCACAGACCGCCCCAGCCCGCTGCCAGTCCTGGGCGGAATCACGGCTTGTCGCCCACGACGGCGGCACGCCGGAGATTCACCGCCCTGCACCGAAACGCCCGGGTCCGGCGATCTCCCCTCGAGTGCGACCACGGAGTTGTCGGATGTCGGTGCTGCGGGCTTGCATGTAGCGCCGGCGTTGAGCCCCTGTCGGAGCCGACGCCATCCGGTGTCTCGTGCGTCATCCAGCGCCGACGACACCGGTAACGACCGAAGGCACAACACGCAGGCCCACAACAGTTCCGATGACCTTCGATCAGCTGGGTCCGGCCCGTCGTTCGCGGCGGACCGGGTCTCGCATCGCTAGGGTCGAAACCGTGACCACCGCCTCGCAGACTCCCGTGCACCTCGACACCGTCGCCGAGGCGACCGCACGCCTGCTCGACACCATCCGCGGCCTCGACGAGCACGCCGTCACCGAGCCCTCCCTCCTGCCCGGCTGGACCCGCGGCCACGTCCTCGCGCACCTCGCCCGCAACGCCGACAGCTTGGTGAACCTCCTGCTGTGGGCGCACACCGGCGTCGAAATCCCCCAATACGCCAGCCCTTTCCTGCGCGACGCCGACATCGAGGCGGGCGCACCCCGTCCACTCGCCGAACAGCTCGCCGACAACGAGGTCGCCGCGACCCGTTTTCTCGGCCTCGCACGCTCCCTCACCGACGACGCATGGCGAGCGCAGGTCCGCACCCGCCAGGGCCGCCCCATCCCCGCAACCGAAGTCCTGTGGATGCGCCTGCAAGAGGTCGAAATTCACCACGTAGACCTGAACGCGGACTACCACCCCGCCGACTGGCCCGCCTCCTTCGTAGCCCGCATCCTCCCCCAGGCCACCGCCGACCTCACCCGCCTCACCGCCGACACCCCCCTTGCCATCACCATCCAGGCCACCGACACCGACTTCACCGCCCCCATCGGCCCCTCCCCCACCGACACCATCTCCGGCCCAGCAGCCTCCCTCGCCGCCTGGCTCCTCGGCCGCACCCCCGGCACCGACCTCACCGGCGACCTCCCCACTCTCCCCGCCTGGAAGTAACCACGAGTGGCACACCACTGCGGCATCGGCCGAGAAGACCTCTCGAGGGTGTGCCACTCGTGAGCGTTAGTACGCGGTACGTTGGGCTGGTGGGTCTGGAGAAGCTCGCGGCACTCGAACGCGCGCTCCAGAAGTCGTGGTCCGCGGATACGAGCAGCGCTCAGGACTGGACTGCACGTAACGGCGCGAAAGGTCAGTGTGCCGTCACAGCATGTGTCGTCCAAGATTATCTCGGCGGCGATCTCGTGAATACGATCGCGACCCTGCCCAGTACTTCGACGGTGTCGCACTATTTCAACGTCGTGGATGGTGAGGCAATCGACCTCACATGCGAGCAGTTTCCCGAGGGAACGACGCTTACCGAGCCGAAAGCGAAGGCAGGTCGATACGCCTCCACTCGTGCGTACTGCCTCTCATACGAGAGCACCCGCCTACGATACGAAACACTGCGCCGCCGGGTTGCCGAACATATTGGTGAAATCGGATAGCTTCGGCGACCGATATCGCGGCCGACTGGCGGCAGTAGCACTATCGCGCCATCCTGCCCAGGCGAACCGCACAGGACTATGCGGGTTGGCGGACCTCGACGTCCGCAGCGCCGTTGGACGTGAACCAACTCAGCAAGTCCGGCCCATCCAGCAGGTGCGGAGTGTCAGTACCGATGTCGACGGGCCCGATCACCAAGCCGCTGACGCCGTCGACAGCGCAGCCCGCCATCCGCGCCCTCGAAAGTCTTGTTCGTCCGAATACACAATCCCGAAGATCGGCGTCACGTAGATCCGATCCAGAGAACGAGGCTCGTTGCAGTCGTGCGCCGCGGACGTCCGCGGCGAGAAAATCGGACTGACTGAAGTCCGCTCCCTGCAAGTCGGCGTCACACAGCTTTGCGTTGCGAGCGTGGCAGCCGCGACCCTGGACCTTCCGAAGATCGGCGCCGCTGAGGTCAGCTTCCGAGAGTTGAGCCCCGATAAGCCAAGCTGTATACAGATCGGCTCCAACAAGCAGCACACGCCTCAGTGTTGATTCGCTGAGCTCTGCTCCAAGCAGGTCCAGACCGGACAGGTCCGACCCTGCGAAATCGAGTCCGTGGCCGTTGAGAAGTGATGACGTCGTCTGCTCCGCCGATGGGCTGGCGGGGAGACCCTCCAGATAGTTTGCCAGCGCTCGGTGAGCCGCCGGGTCATCGGGCCAACGACGAACGCTGTCCAACGAACGACCGCGCACAGTGGTCATTGCTACCAGAGCACCTTTCCTTGCCATTGCGGATTATTCTCCACCAACTCCTTCAGATGAGCTCTACGAGCAGGCGTCATCCCGCTTTCATCGATCATGACACCCTCACCATCCGCCAGAGAATCCTCGATCATATCGATGAATTCCTGGTCAGTCTGCGGGTTGGGGATCGGCTTTCCCGCGACTTCCGCCGGTCGGTAGTCGGGAATGACATCCGGCGAGCTTTTCACATCCCAACGTGTATTTGTATCTTTGTCTATGAACTCTCCTTGGTCCTCCCCGTTCGGACCGAGCGGAGCTCGCTCGAGCGGTCCGACCTTTCCGGCGTTCTCGTTGGCCAGCCCGACCTCGGCCTCCCGCCTCGATTGTGGGCTCACCTTTCCATTTTTCGCCGGGTCCTGTGCCAATTCCTCCACACGCTTTTGGTACTCAGCGGTTCCGGGTGTATTACTCGAATTGGAAGGACCAGCGGGTTCGTCATCCTCGTCGATAATTTTGACGGTCATTGCCGCGATGCTTGCTAGCGCGGTGTTGATGCCATTCTGAGTAAGGTCAGGGATGGCGGTGAAGACGCCGGTAGCGGTCCCAGTTGCGACAACTGCGCCGAAGATGATCAGGACACGGCTGATGGAGACGGTGTTGCGAATGATTCCGGCAGTTGTGGTGACGATTTCCGCAGTGACAGCGGCGCCACCAGCGGCAGCGGGGGCGGCCGCGGTACCCGCGGACAGGACCGCGAGGACTCCGACGAGCGCCACCGTAATGACAATTGCGCCAGCGATTTCTTTGGCAGCGTCCGCAACGGCTGCTTCGACATCGTGACGCATCGTACTGAGGGCTTCGTGATGGTCCCTGACAGGTCCAGCCAGCGCCATGGCTGCCTGTGGCAGTAGTTCCGCCGCGCGCTGCAGGGTGCCCAGCTTCTCTTCGAGGTCTCGTATGTTGGGGTCCGTGCTGCCGATGAATTTCGCGTTGACACCCTTGATGCGGTCGGCTGCCGTGGTAATTGTCGTGTTGTCGGCGAAAGTTTTCCAGGCGTCTTTTGCGATACCGAGCTTGGCCACGTCTCCGTTTGGGATTTTTCCCACTTGTTCCAGGAGCCCGGTGATCGAGGTGTCGATTCCGGAGCCGTTGTCACCCTTGGCTGTGGTGGGCAGAGCCATGCCCGAGTCGTAGAATGGCTCGGATTCGGTGGGGCGCGCGGGTTCCGTGCCGCTGGCGGTGGATCGGTTCGACTGCCACCAGTTGTATCCACTGGCGGCCAGTACATCGCCGAAACGTTGCAGCGCATTGCACAGACTCGCGGCGAGCGTGACGATGTCACGGGCGTGCTGGTCGTAACTGGTGGTCCATGCCTGGGACTTCTCGTGATCACCGGCCATACCGCCACACTCGTTGACGAGCGCACGATGCAGTGGCCCCAGCGCTAACGAGATGTCACCAGCCAACTGTTGGCATTTCTTCGAGGCATCGAGGTACATGCCGGAGTCGATGACCCACGTGTCGCCCACGGCTCACCCGCCTTGCAGCATCTGCCTATTGATGTCGGCGGCAGTGCTGTACCTGGTATGTGCTTTCCGAGCGGCATCGCTCATTTCCCGTACACCGTCGGCAAACTCACGTGCTCCGGTCATCCATTGCCGATGAGCGTTGGAATATGCCTGAGCAGCAACACTTTCCCACCCAGTTCCGGCCAGGGTGGCGACCTTGTCATCGATGTCGTCGAGATGTTCGCTGATGAATCCAGCAAGACCGGACAACCGGGTCACGATCTGATCGAGGTCATCAAGGTTGACAGAGAACTCGCTCATGGCAAAGCCAGGCTCGAAGCGCTCAGCGCCGAGGCGTTGTTCTCATCGCGAACCCGATAGGTCTCGGCCGTGACGCCGAGCTTCTCCGCCATCTCGACAAGGGCAGTGATGATCTGACTACCACCATCGCGGACATCGGTCCAACCGTTGGCGAACTCCGCCGCCAAGCCCCCGGTCCAGCTGCCGTTGACGACCGCGTCCACATCTCGCGTGGCGGAGTCCAGTGCCGCGCGCAGTGCATCGGCCAGCTCGTAGACATGCCGCCCGACATCACGAACCTTCTCGGGCACCACTGAGATGTTCTGGCCGGAGGCCGGCGTCCCCCCATCGCTCACGCCGACGATGCTACGGATCCCGGCGGTCGAGCCGCAAGATATCGGCCTCGGCCACCTCCCACGACCGCCTACACCCGGCGGTCGTTCATCGTGCCCCGGCCACCGGTCCACCAACCGCTACCTGGTGTGCGCTCAAGAGGCTTGAACGCCCGACCTTTCTGATCCGTAGGCACAGGCTGCCACCGAGACTGCGCGGGGACCAGCCGGTGGACCGGGCAGAGTACCGCCCGATTCGTGCTCGGCTGCGGGAGGTAAGTCGGCTACGGCTGTCAGCGTCGGTGTGCGCTGTGGTCGATGGCCCTCGCGGTCGGTTTGCATCTGGGTGAAGCGCTCGGGCTGCGGTGGTCGGACGTCGACCTGCTGGCGGGACGGATCGGTCTGGAGAAGGCGCTGTACCGGGTCGGCGGCACG
Organism: Nocardia sichangensis; assembly: GCF_047200615.1. Classification (NCBI taxonomy): domain Bacteria; kingdom Bacillati; phylum Actinomycetota; class Actinomycetes; order Mycobacteriales; family Nocardiaceae; genus Nocardia; species Nocardia sichangensis. The sequence goes on along the minus strand of NZ_JBJZOK010000024.1, from coordinate 51,469 downwards.
CTGGCGCTGCACGAGTTGAAGACTGAAGCGTCGGAAAACTCCCGTTCCTCGGCCCGACAAGCTGGTGCGGATACTTCGGCAGCATCGCTGGGATCAGCTTCAGAATCGCCGTGTTGCGGAGGCGAACAAGCTCGGCTTGGTCTTCACCTCGGCCCAGGGCACCCCGCTAAAGCCGCGGAACGTCAACCGCGCTTTCGCTCAGCTGGTAGAGAAGGCGGGTGCCCGGCCGATCCGATTGCACGATCTGCGGCACCCCTGCGCGACGTTGTTGTTCACGATGGGCGTGGAGACGACGGGCACCTACATGGATGTGATCGACGCGGTGCAGCGCACGCGGTGACGGGGATGGACGCGCTGTTCGAGTGACATTGTCGTCAAACGGTGTCGTCAGAGATGCGAGAAGGCCCCTCCGCTGCTACCGGAGGGGCCTTCTACCTGCGTGCGCCCGAAGGGATTCGAACCCCTAACCTTCTGATCCGTAGTCAGATGCTCTATCCGTTGAGCTACGGGCGCATGTGTTATTCAGTTGTACCCGGTTTCCCGGGTGTGGCGGAGGCGAGAGGATTTGAACCTCCGGTCCCCGTGAAGGGACAACTCATTAGCAGTGAGTCCCATTCGGCCGCTCTGGCACGCCTCCTGGAGCCTTCTCTTCGAGGGCACCGGTCCTTTCGAACCGCCGAGCAGAAAGGTTACAGGAGCTACCGACCAGATCACAAAACGGCTGGTCAGCGTAGGTTGCTGTCGAACCAATCGAAGATTCTGGTCTGCGAATCGACCGCGTCGCCGTCGTCCGCCTCGAAGGTGTCGGCCCGGTGGTGCAGGCCGGAGTAGGTGACCACCAGGCTGGCGACCGCGGCGCGGGCGGTCGCGTCGCGTAGCTCGTCCACCTGGGCGGGCGGGGTGGATGGGTCGTCGACGCCGAACAGGCCCAGCCACGGCGCCTGCAGGTTGGGCGCGGCGCGCACGAGGGCGTCGGCCTGCTCGGTGAGCGGCTCGGTGATGCCGTGCGCCGCGACGCTCACCGCGGCGCCGATCGGGCGATTGGTCGCGACCAGGAACGCGGCGGTGCCCGCGGAGTCGAACCCGAGCACGCCGATGGTGTCGGGGAACACCCCCCGCCGGGTGAGCCAGTCGAAGCAGGCGTCGAAGTCCGCGAACAGCTCGTCGCCGAAGACCCCGGCGCCGGGTTCACCGTCGCCCCGATGGAAGAGTTTGGGCGCGACCACCGTCCAGCCCTCGCCGGCCAGCGCGTTCATCAGGTCGCGTAACGCGCCGGAGAACTCGCGCGACTCGTGCAGCAGCACGATGCCGCCCCGGGCGTTTCCATCCGGCTCCACCACCGTGATGGGCACCTGCCCACCGCTGGCCGGCCGCTCGTCTTCCTGGTCGCTCGCCCGCAGCGGGGCCAAATCGTCGTAGGTGCCCGACATGAAACCAGCGTAGGGCGAGTTGCTGAACTTCGGTAGAAGTTGCACGTGAGGGGCTATATCCCAAAGAATTTCCGGTACGCCGATCGGGCTTTTCCGGCGCCGATTAGGGTTGGAGTGTGACAGCGCAGATCCGGCCGGACCTCGAATCGATCCCGGCGTACACCCCCGGCCGCAGCAATCCCGGCGCGGTCAAGCTGGCCAGCAACGAGACGACCGTCGGTCCGCTGCCCGCCGCCGCCAAAGCCATCGCCGAAGCGGCCGAGCTGGCCAACCGGTATCCGGACAATCAGGTGACCGAGTTGCGGACGGCGCTGGCCGAGTTCCTCGGGGTCGGCTTCGAGAATGTCGCGGTCGGCTGCGGCAGCGTGGCGCTGTGCCAGGAGCTGGTGCAGATCACCTGCTCGTCACCGTCGGACGAGGTGCTGTACGCGTGGCGCTCGTTCGAGGCGTATCCGATCGTGACCAAGGTGGGCAACGCCACCGCGGTGCAGGTGCCGCTCACGGCCGGTCAGGTGCACGATCTGGACGCGCTGGCCGCCGCCGTGACCGAGCGGACCAAGTTGATCTTCGTCTGCAACCCGAACAACCCGACCGGCACCGCGGTAGGCCGAACCGAGCTGGTCCGGTTCCTCGACGCCGTGCCGTCGCACGTGCTGGTGGTGCTCGATGAGGCGTACTACGAATACGTCCGGCTCGCCGACCGCCCCGACGGCGTCGAGATCGGCCGAACCAGACCCAATGTGGTTGTGCTGCGCACCTTCTCCAAGGCGTACGGCCTGGCCGGGTTGCGGGTGGGCTACGCGGTGGGCGATCCGGCCGTGATCACGGCGCTGCTGAAGGTGCACATCCCGTTCAGCGTGAGCAGGCTCGCGCAGGCGGCGGCGATCGCGTCGCTGGAGTCACGCCACGAATTGCTGGATCGCACGGACGTTCTGGTCGTCGAACGCGAGCGGGTGCGCGACGCGCTGGTGGCGGCGGGATACCCGGTGCCGCCGAGTGAGGCGAACTTCGTCTGGCTGCCGCTGGGCGCGCGCAGCGCCGAGTTCGGCGAGGCCAGCGCGGCGGCCGGGGTACTGGTGCGGCCGTACGGGACCGACGGGGTGCGCGTCACCATCGGCGACCCGCACGAGAACGACCTGTTCCTGAGCTTCGCCAGCGCCCCGGAGGTGCTCGCCCGGTTCCTTGGTTAGCGGACGCCTATCGCGGGCGCGATCGTGGGCCAGGAGAGGGCGAGCTCGTCCTCCCAGTACGGCCAGGAGTGCGTGCCGGTGGCCCGGAAGTGCGCGGTGACCGGGATGCCGAGCGACCGCAGCCGGTCGGTGAGCCGCCGGGTGCAGGCGTTGGTGGCGGCCTCCAGCGGGCCGCCGAACGTGATGGCGCTGGGCAGGTCGACATTCGGCGTCCCCGGCACGTCGTGCACACCGGGCAGGCCGCTGCCGACCGACAGGTAGATCGTCTTGCCCCGCAACGCGTCCGCGTGCAGGGTGACGTCGTGCGCCAGCCAGTCCGGGTCGTCCTGCTTGCCGAACATGTTGTCCGGCTCGCCCATGTAGGTGGCCACCACCGCCCGCGCCTGCGCCTGGCCGATGTCGGTGCCCATCGAGAAGCAGCCGCTGTGCGCCCCGATGGCTTTGTAGAGCGTCGGCTGCCGGAACGCGAGCATCATCGCGGCCTCCGCGCCCATCGAGACGCCCATCACCGCGTTGGTGCCGTTGCCGTCGAACTTCGCGTCGATCAGCGGCGGCAACTCCTTGGTCAGGAATGTCTCCCACTTGTTGGTGCCGAGCACCGGGTCCGGCTGCTGCCAGTCGGTGTAGAAGCTGGCCGGCCCGCCGACGGTGAGCACGACGTTGACGTCCTTGTCGGCGTAGAAACGGTCGGCGTGCCCGAGTTCGGTCCAGTTGTTGCTGTCGGGGCTCGCGCTGCGGCCGTCGAGCATGTACACGGTGGGACGCGGGCGCGACTGGTCGCGTGGCAGCAACACCTGCACTTCGACCACCCGGCTCATCGCGGGCGAGGCGACGTAGACCCGCAGCCACCGATCGTTGATCGGTTCGATGCGCTCGATTCGCGGCGTCGAGGGCTGTTTACTGGTCGGCTCGGCCGGGCCGGGACCGTCCGACGATCCGGTGTTGACCGGCGGCGGATTGCCGGGCGCCGCCGTGACCTGGGGTGCACCGAATGACACCACACCGGAAACGAGTGCGGCACTGATCAGAGCGCTGGAAAGCCAACGCCGCACCCCGCGACACAGCATGCCGACCATCCTGCCAGAGACTTCGATGGCCGCAGGAAGGCCGTCGACGTGTCGAAGACCACGCACCGTGCTCACCGGGCGGGCAGACCGTCCTGCCAGCGCCGCTCCACGCCGGCGAAACGCCACACCGCGACGGCGACCGCCCAGGTGAGCACGAACAGCCCGACGATGATGAACCCGAGATCACCGAGGTCGAGATTTCCGATCCAGGCGACGACGCCCGATCGGACCTCGAGCCGCTCGGCGAAGATCGAGACGATCTCCTGCCCACCGATCAACAGCGCCACGGCCACCGACAGTCCGGTGATCACCAAGTTGTAGTAGATCTTCCGCACCGGCTCGGCGAAGGCCCAGTCGTAGGCGAAGCTCATGAACGAACCGTCCAGCGAGTCGAACAGCGCCATGCCCGCCGAGAAGAGCACGGGCAGTACCAGGATGGAATACCAGGGCAGCCCGGTCGCCGCCGCGCCGCCCGCGATCACGAGCAGCCCGACCTCGGTGACGGTGTCGAAGCCGAGGCCGAACAGCACGCCCACCGGATACATGTGCCGCGGCCTGCGGACGAGGCCGAGCACCGGTCGCAGCAGCCGGTTGAGCAGGCCCCGGCTGTCCAACTGCCGTTCCAGCTGCGCCTCGTCGAATTCGCCGCGGCGCATCTGCCGGAACACGCGCCAGATGCCGACCAGCGACGCCAGATTGAGCAGACCGATCAGGATCAGGAATGTGCCGGAGACGCTGGTGCCCCACAAGCCCGTCCAGCGTTGCAGGGCCGAATCCTCGTCCGCCAAGGTGGACGCCAGCGCCCGCACACCGAAGGCGAGCACGGCCACGAGTACGAACACGACCGTGGAGTGGCCCAGCGCGAACCAGAAGCCGACTGTCCGGACCTTTTGCTTCCCGCTCTCCGCCACCAATTTTCGAGTGGTGTTGTCGATGGCGGCGATGTGGTCGGCATCGAACGCGTGCCGCATGCCGAGCGTGTACGCCGTCACCCCGAGACCGATGCCGAACACCGAACCGTCGATCACATAATGGTTCGGCGCGACGAACAGCAGCAGCGTCCCCCAGCCGAGGACGTGCAGAGCCACGACGGTGATGGTCATTCCGATGACACTGCGCACGAGCGAACCCCTCGACCCCCGAAATGCAGACACGTCAACGATACTCGACCGCACCGACACCGGTCCGCGTCTCGGGGCGATCCAGCAAATCCAGCAAATCGCGGCACACCATCAGCACACCCGCCGTACGCTGAGCGCCGAGCCTTTTCCGGGTATCGAACTAGGACGGGCATGATCGCGCATCCACACTATCGGCGCCGAGGTCACCGCACTGCGCTGCACCGCACCGTGCAGACCGGCCGCCCGGTTCACAGTCGCGACGGCCCCCGTGTCTCCTGAGTCGGCCTCGAATCAAAGCTAATCCGTGGCATCTGCCATGCGCGGGCCACCCCGAAGAAGCGGTCCCCGCTGCGCTTCCCGCGCGAATTCTCTGCTCGATTCGTCTGTTTCATCGCAGCACCTATGCCCGACCGGAGAAAACCGTGAATCCAGTGTCGCCCGTCTCCTCGATCGAGAACCAACCGGACACAAATCCTTTCCTGCCCGATCTGGAACGCCGGATGCGGGAGTGCGACGAGTTCTTCCGGCTGCCCGAATTGGCGCACCTGAGCGCGCAGCGCCGACGCTGCGCGCTGGAGCAGCTCGAACAGACCGGCTCCTACCTCCAGACCGCCGAGGAGATCCTGATCGGAGCCAAACTCGCCTGGCGCAATCACGCCCGCTGCGTCGGCCGCAAGCATTGGCGCTCGTTGAAATTGCTCGACGCCCGGCGGGTCCGCTCGGCGCGCGACCTGGCCGAGGTCTGCTGGCAGCACCTGCACATGGCCGCCAACAACGGCGCTATTCAGTCGATGATCACCGTCGGGCCGCCGCGGCAACCGGACGGGCGCGAGTTCCGCATCGTCAGCCCGCAGATCATCCGCTACGCGGGCTACCGCAACGGGGACGGGACGGTCACCGGCGACGCCGCCAACGTCGAGCTCACCGAATTCGCGATGAAGCTCGGGTGGCGCGGCGCCGGAACGCCTTTCGATATCCTTCCGCTGCTGATCAGTACCCCGGACGAGCCGGTTCGCTGGTTCGACATCCCGCCCGAACTCGCACGCGAGGTGGAACTAGAGCATCCCGAGTTCGAGTGGTTCGCCGGACTGGGCCTGCGCTGGCACGCGCTGCCCGCGGTGTCCGACATGAATCTCGAGATCGGCGGCATGACCTATCCGTTCGCACCGTTCAACGGCTGGTATCTGGGCGCGGAGATCGGTGCGCGCAATCTCAGCGACACCAACCGCTACAACATGCTCCCGCTCATCGCGGAGATGATGTGCCTGGACACCCGGGCAGAGCGCAACCTCTGGCGCGATCAGGCTCTGGTCGAACTCAACCGCGCGGTGCTGCACAGCTTCCGCAAGGCGGGCGTGTACATCGTCGACCATCACACCGTCGCCAAACAGTTCTGCGATCACGTCGAGCGCGAGGAAGCCGCGGGCCGAGCCTGCCCCACCGACTGGTCCTGGATCAACCCGCCGATCTCCTCCGGCCTGACCCCGACCTTCCACCGCTACTACGACCCACCCGACATGGACATCCGGCCGAATTTCGTCCGCAGAGACTTCCGCGTGGGCATGGGACTATAACCAGCGACGGTTCCAACGGGACAGTGCCGAGCCAACAACTGAAGGTCCAACCGTCAACGGCAACCCCGGCCATCAGCGGGTGCCCGGACCAGCAATGTGACCCAGCCAGCAGCGAAAGACCCGGCCCAACTCACAGCGGGGGTCCGGGGGCGAAGCCCGCCGGGAGGGGTGTGGGGGTTGCACCCCCACAAAGCATTGCGAAACGAGCCCGGCTCATGCTCTCCATGAGCATGAGCCAGCGACGAGTGGAGCGGAGACGGAGGGATTTGAACCCCCGGTCGCTCTCGCGACGCTCGCTTTCAAGGCGAGTGCATTCGGCCGCTCTGCCACGTCTCCAGGGACCTGATCGTAGCGGACGGCTCAGCCGGAGTGCTTGCCGATTTCCTCGTCGACGCGGCCGAAGACGTCGGCGATCACCTCGAGCTGGGCCGGAGCCAGCAGGTCGATGAAATGGCGGCGGACGGCTTCGACGTGGCCGGGCGCGGCGGTTTGCAGGCGGCGCAGGCCCTCGTCGGTGAGTTCGGCGAGCACGCCGCGGCCGTCCTCCAGGCAGGTGTTGCGGCGGACCATCTTCTGTGCCTCCAGCCGCCGGATCTGGTGGGTCAGCTTGCTGCGCGAGGACAGCACGCCGTCGGCCAGCTCGCTCATCCGCAACGAGCGGTCGGGCGCCTCGGAGAGCAGGACCAGGATCCGGTATTCGGCGACGGTCAGGTCGCTGTCACGTTGCAGCTGACGATTCAGTGCCGTCATCAGGCGCTGGTGGCCGTCCATGTACGCGCGCCAGGCGCGCTGCTGGGCCGGGGTGAGCCAGCGGGGCTCGGCCACGACGCGACCGCTCGGTTCGGGATGCACGGTGGTCATTCTATGCGCGACGAACTGCCGAAATGGGCAACTCTCGCAGGTCAGCGCACCGTGGACAGCAGTGCGCGGTTCACCGCGGCCGGGCTGGTGCATCCGGCGAGGCCGAGGGTGGTGTCGAAATCGGCGAGCAACGTGCGCAGCGCGTGCCGTACCCCCGCGGCGCCCGCGAGCCCGAGGCCATAGGCCCACGGCCGCCCGTACAGCACCGCCTTCGCACCCAGGGCCAGCGCCACGAGCACGTCGGAACCGGTGCGCAGGCCGGAGTCGAACAGGACGTCGGCGCGGTCGCCGATGGTGGCCACCACCGCGGGCAGCGCGTCCAGCGCCGCGATCGAGCCGTCCACTTGGCGGCCGCCGTGATTGCTCACCACCACCGCATCGGCGCCGGCATCCACTGCCTGACGCGCGTCGTCCGGGTGCAGGATGCCTTTCACCGCGATCGGGAGATCCGTCCATTCGCGCAGCAGCGCGAGGTCCGCGAGCCGCAGCGTGTGGTTGCCGAACAGGCCGACCCAGGTGAGGATGGCCGTCCGCATCGCCTCCTCGCTCTCCTCCGGCGCGGCGGGCAGCTTGGCCCGGAACACCGGGTCGGACAGGTAGTTGGCGATGCCCTTGCCGTGCAGGAACGGCAGGTGCGCCTGCTCCAGGTCGCGCGGCCGCCAGCCGAGGGTCGGAGTGTCCACGGTGACCACGATCGCCGAAGCTCCGGCCTGCTCGGCGCGCCGGACGAAAGAGCAGGCCAGTTCGTCATCCGCGGGCCAATACAGCTGATACCACCACGCACCGGCCGCCGCGCCGACGTCCTCGATGGTGGAGGAAGCGGCCGTGGACAGCACCGTGCCGAGGCCGAGTTCCTTGGTCACCTCCGCCACGATCACCTCGCCGCCCTCGTGCAGGAGTTCCAGGACGCCGACCGGCGCGGTGAGCACGGGCGCGGCCAGTTTCGTGCCGAGCACCTCGACGGACAGATCCCGTGCGCCGGGGCCGGTGGAGCCGCGCAGCATCCGCGGCAGGATGCGGTAGCGGTCGAAGGCGGATCGGTTGGCGGCGGCGGTGCGCTCCGCGGACGCGCTGCCCGCCACGTAGGCGAAGGCGGCCGGATCCAGCCGCTCCCGCGCCAGCGACTCCAGACCCGCTGCGGTCATGGGCAATTCGGGTCTCACGCCGCCCAGACCGCCGAGGTAGATCTCGTTCTGGAAATCGATGAAGCCGCCACTCATCACCGGAACGGTAGTCCGTGACGCCGGTCACCGCAGGCCGCTTGCCGGATCGGTCCGGAAAGGACGGCTCCGGGGGCCAGGGCGCGGCCGTCCGTCCGCGCGGAGCACTATGGCATGGTGCGCGCTATAGATCTGAACGGTTTCGGCGGTCCCGATGTCATGGTCTTGGCCGAAGTGCCGGAGCCGAAGCCGGGACACGGAGAAGTGCTGATCGAGGTGGCCGCCGCGGGTGTCAACCGGGCCGATCTGTTGCAGCGTCAGGGCTTCTACCCGCCCCCGCCGGGAGCCAGCCCGCTACTCGGCCTGGAATGCTCCGGCGTGATCGCCGGAATCGGCGACGGAGTGCGCGACTGGGCGGTCGGCGATCGAGTGTGCGCGCTGCTGTCCGGCGGCGGCTACGCCGAGCGGGTCGTGGTGGCCGCCACCCAGGTGCTTCCGGTGCCGGACGGCCTGGACCTGGGCGCGGCGGCCGGGCTGCCCGAGGTGGCGGCGACCGTGTGGTCGAACCTGGTGATGACCGCGGGCCTGCGGGCCAACCAGCTGGTGCTGATCCACGGCGGCGGCAGCGGGATCGGTACGCACGCCATCCAGGTCGCCAAGGCTCTCGGCGCGCGCGTCGCGGTGACCGCCGGATCGGCCGAGAAGCTGGCGCGCTGCGCGGAACTCGGGGCGGACGTGCTGATCAACTACAAAGAGGACGACTTCGTCGCGGTCGTGCGTGCCGAGCGCTCGGGCGCCGGCGGCTCCGGCGCGGACGTCATCCTCGACAACATGGGCGCGGCCTACCTGGGACGCAACGTCGACGCGCTGGCCGAGCACGGCCGCCTCGTGGTGATCGGCATGCAGGGCGGAGTGACCGCCGAACTGAACCTGGGCGCCCTGTTGCGCAAGTGGGGCGCCGTCCACGCCACCAACGTGCGCGCGAGGCCCGCGACCGGAGCGGGCGGCAAGGCCGAGATCGTGGCGGAGGTGCGCGGGCAGCTGTGGCCGTTGATCGCCGACGGCACGGTGGCGCCCGTCATCGCGGCCGAACTGCCGATCGAGGAGGCCGCCGAAGCGCACCGGCTGCTGGACTCCGGCGAGGTGGTCGGCAAGGTCGTGCTGCGGGTGGCGGAACTCTGAGCGGCGCTCACTCCAGCGCCAGCAGCGCCCTGCCGAGCTGATCGATCTCGAACTTGGTGGTGTAGGGCGCGAGCCCGATGGTCACCGCGCCGCCCTCGTCGTTGACGCCGAGCGCGTCCAGCAGCCTGCTGCCGCCGTGCACACCGCTCACCGTGCCGATCCGGTTGTCGGCGAGCTTCGCCGCGACCTTCTCCGCCTGCATGCCCGCGAGCGTGAAGCTGACCGTGGGAATGCGGGTGGACGCGCGGCCGATCACGGTGAGGCTCGGGATCGAGTCGAGCATGCTCATCAGGTGCTCGAACAGCTGGTCGTGGTAGTCCTGCAACGAGGTGATCGACATCTCCAGCCGCTCGCGCCGGGTGCCGTGGGCCCGCTCGTCCAGCCCGGCCAGGAAATCGATCGAAGTGGTCAGGCCCGCGAGCAGCGCGTATTGGTGCCCGCCGACCTCGAGCCGCTCGGCGCCCTTCGCATAGGGGTTGAGCGACATGGACGGGATCCGATCCAGGAACGCGGGGTCACGGAAGACCAGCGCGCCGATCTGCGGACCGCCCCACGCCGGTGCGCTCAACGCGACGACGTCGGCGTTCAGTTCCTCGATGTCGATGAGCGCGTAGGGCGCGGCGCCGAACGCGTCGGCCACCAGCAGGCCGCCCACCTCGTGCACCCGGTCCGCGGCAACCCGCACGGCGGGCGCCGAGCCGACGATGGGCGAGGCGGCGGTGAGGGCGACCAGCCGCGCAGTCGGTCCGATCAGCTCCTCGAACTGCCAGGACGGCATCTCGCAGGTCTCGATCTCCACCTCGGCCCAGCGCACGTGCGCGCCGTAGCGGTTGGCGATGCGCAGCCACGGCGCGACATTGGCCTCGTCGTCCAGCCTGGACAACACGATGCCGGTGCCGAGTCCGAGGCGGGAACTCAGCGATTCGGCCAGCCAGGCCAGCAGGACCGCACGGTCGGGACCGAGCACGACACCCGCCGGGTCACCGCCGACCAGGTCCGCGACGGCCTCGCGGGCCGCGTCCAGAATCGCCGCGCTGCGCACGGCCGCGGCGGTTCGGCCGATATGCGAGAAGGAAGAAGTTCGGAAACCCGTTGAAACGGCCCGGGATACCGCGTCCGGGATCAGCATGCCCGCTTGCGGGTCGAGATGGATCCAGCCGTCGCCCAGGGACGGTATCAGGCCCCGAACCCGCGCGACGTCGTAAGTCATGCTGGCCACTCTAAGGGCAGCAGGCGAGCCTGTGTAACCGCGTTCCCCTCCACATCGTGGCGAGAGCACAGCGACCTGGGACTCAGCATGGCGACCGACTTTCGACAAATCCGAATCACACGACCCGAACAGAATAGAACGCCGGCTCCCAGGGCGGTGCGTACCAGCGACACGCGCCGCGCCCTGCCCAGTGTGCCCCGTCCGCGGAACACCGGCTTAGCGCGTTCGGAGCGAACACGACATGATAGGGACCATGACGCACTCGGACGAGGCACCGGACCACATCGTCGTTGTCGGACCCGACGGCAGGCCGTTGGCCATCCCGGCGGCGGCCGGACCGGGGGCTCCCTTCACCGCGCAGGTCGTGACCGACGATAACAAGGACGAGTCGGGCGATCGGGACGACTCCGGCGAATCGCTCGCCGACATGGTCGAGCAGCCCGCGAAGGTCATGCGCATCGGCACCATGATCAAGCAGCTGCTCGAGGAGGTGCGCGCCGCCCCGCTGGACGAGGCCAGCCGCAATCGCCTGAAGGAGATCCACACGTCCTCCGTGCGGGAGCTGGAGCAGGGCCTCGCCCCGGAACTGCGGGAGGAACTCGAGCGGCTCACCTTGCCGTTCACCGACGACGCCGTCCCGACCGACGCCGAGCTGCGGATCGCGCAGGCCCAGCTGGTCGGCTGGCTGGAGGGCCTGTTCCACGGCATCCAGACCGCGCTGTTCGCCCAGCAGATGGCCGCGCGCGCCCAGCTCGAACAGATGCGCCAAGGCGCGCTACCGCCCGGCCTCAACGCCGCCGACCCGCGCGGCGGTCAAGCCGGTCACGTCACCGGCGGTTCCGGCCAGTACCTGTGAGACCGGCGACGCGCGTGTGCCACGCGGCGGCGGGAAGCGGCCGGGGTAGTCTCGTGCACCGTGCCCGCCGCTGCCGCTCGCTCCGACTCGGTCTCCGATCCGAGTGCGGTGCGTCCTGAAGAGAGCTCAGTTGGTTCCGATGACCAAGCACGTTCAGATGACAGCTCGCCGACCCCCTCGGCCGAGCACACGGAGCGTTCCGGCGACGACTCACCGGAGGACCCGGTGAGCGCGGCAACACCGGAGACGGAGACCCTGCACGCCGGAGCCACCGTGGCGAAGATCGTGCCGGACTCCCAGACGTTCCGGCGCGCGTTCCAGGACTTCGCGGTCGGCTTCGCGCAGCGGGAGCTGTGGCTGTCGCTCGGCTGGCAGGACATCAAGCAGCGTTACCGGCGCTCGGTGCTCGGTCCGTTCTGGATCACCATCGCCACCGGCTTGCAGGCCGTCGCGATGGGTGTGCTGTACGCGGCGCTGCTCGGCCAGCCGCTGCGGGAGTACCTGCCCTACGTGACGGTCGGCTTGATCATCTGGAACGTGATCAGCGCGAGCATCCTGGAGGGCTCGGAGGTCTTCATCGCCAATGAGGGCCTGATCAAGCAGCTTCCTTCGGCCTTGAGCGTGCACGTCTACCGGCTGGTGTGGCGGCAACTGCTCTTCTTCGCCCACAACATGGTCATCTACGTGGTGATGCTCGCCGCGTTCGGCGTGTGGCGCCATCTCGGGGTGGCCAGCCTCATGGCGATTCCGGCGATCGCGCTGATCTTCCTGAATTCGATGTGGGTGTCGATCGTGTTCGGCATCTTCAGCACGCGCTACCGCGACATCGCGCCGATTCTCGGCAGCACGACGCTGATGCTGTTCGTGCTGACCCCGGTCATGTGGACGACCAAGACGCTGCAATCGCAGATGAACAACGGCGACCGCGCGAAGCTGGCCGAACTCGTGCCGACGTTCCACTATCTCGAAATCGTCCGGGCGCCCCTGCTCGGCGAACCGCAAGAACTGCGGCACTGGCTGGTCGTCGGCGTGATCACCCTGCTGGGCTGGATCGTGGCGATCCTCGCGATGAAGCAGTTCCGTTCGCGCGTACCGTACTGGGTATAGGAGCGCCCCGATGAGTCGTGTGAGTATCGAGACCCAGGAAGCCTGGGTCGAATTCCCGATCTTCGACGCCAAATCGCGGTCGTTGAAAAAGGCGTTCCTCGGCAAAGCCGGCGGCGCGATCGGACGCAACAAATCCGACGTCGTCGTGGTCGAGGCCCTCCGGGACATCAACCTGTCGCTGAAAGAGGGCGACCGGGTGGGCTTGGTCGGGCACAACGGCGCGGGCAAATCGACGCTGCTGCGCCTGCTCTCGGGCATCTACGAACCGTCGCGGGGCAGTGCGCGCATCCGCGGGCGGGTGGCTCCGGTGTTCGACCTCGGCGTCGGCATGGACCCGGAGATCTCCGGCTACGAGAACATCATCATCCGCGGACTGTTCCTCGGACAGACCCGCAAGCAGATGCTGTCGAAGATCGATGAGATCGCCGATTTCACCGAGCTCGGCGAATACCTGTCCATGCCCCTGCGCACCTATTCCACCGGTATGCGGGTGCGCCTCGCGATGGGCGTGGTCACCTCGATCGATCCCGAGATCCTGCTGCTCGACGAGGGCATCGGCGCCGTCGACGCGGAATTCATGAAGAAGGCCCGCAAGCGGTTGCAGTCGTTGGTGGCGCGTTCGGGCATCCTGGTCTTCGCCAGCCATTCGAACGAATTCCTCGCGCAGTTGTGCGACACGGCGTTGTGGATCGACCACGGCCAGATCCGCTTGCGTGGCGGCATCGAAGAAGTGGTGCGAGCCTATGAGGGGCCGGAGGCGGGGAATCACGTCGCGACCGTGCTGCGCGAGATGGAAGCGGAGCGGGGCGAGAAATCAGATCGAGAATTGGAGCGGAATCAGGCATGAGCGGTCAGGCCCGGAGGCGGCAGCGAAGCGTGACCACGGAGGGCCCCGCACATGCCGGGAAGGCCACAGCATGAGTGAGCCGACCGGGCAGGACACCCCGATCGACGAAGGGGCGCAGGCCCGGATCGGCTCCGCACCGGAGGATGCCGTCGAGCTCGCCGATCCCGCCGCGGAATCCGCGGCGCCGGACCCGGATTCGCAGCCGCGCATCGTTGCCGTCGTCGTCACGCACAAGCGCCGCGAACTGCTCGCCGAGTCACTGAAGGTCGTCACCTCGCAGTCCCGGCCGGTGGACCACCTGATCGTGGTGGACAACGGCAACGAGACCGAAGTCGCCGATCTGGTGCGCGACCAGCCGGTGGAATCCACCTACCTGGGCTCGGCGCACAACCTCGGCGGCGCGGGCGGGTTCGCGCTCGGCATGCTGCACGCGTTGAGCATCGGCGCGGACTGGGTGTGGCTCGCCGACGACGACGGCAGGCCCGAAGGCCCCGACGTGCTGTCCACCCTGCTGGACTGCGCGAACCGGCACGGTCTGGTCGAGGTTTCGCCCGTGGTCTGCGATATCGACGAACCCGACCGCCTCGCCTTCCCGCTGCGCCGCGGCGTGGTCTGGCGCAGGCTGCGCTCGGAACTCGGCGACGACGACTTCCTGCCCGGCATCGCCTCGCTGTTCAACGGCGCGCTGATCTCCGCGCGGGCGGTCGACGTGATCGGTGTGCCGGACCTGCGCCTGTTCGTGCGCGGTGACGAGGTGGAGGTGCATCGCAGGCTGGTGCGCTCCGGGCTGCCCTTCGGCACCTGCCTGCAGACGGCATATCTGCATCCCAACGGTGCGGCGGAGTTCAAGCCGATTCTCGGCGGCCGGATGCACACGCAATATCCCGACGATCCGGTGAAGCGCTACTTCACCTACCGCAACCGCGGCTACTTGATGTCGCAGCCGGGTATGCGGAAACTGCTGCCCCAGGAGTGGGTTCGCTTCTCCTGGTTCTTCCTCGTCACCCGCCGCGACCCGGCCGGCCTGCGCGAATGGTTCCACCTACGCTCACTCGGCCGCCACGAGCAGTTCGGCAAGCCTGACTGAGCTCGGAAGGTCGCCCGCGCGGCGCCTCGGATCAGTCCGATGCGTGGCGCTTCCGACCCGAATCGGTAATTCGGTTGTGCGGAGCCGGAGTCGAGTGCAAGAGTGGGCAGAACTGCGAGAGAGGCAAGGAGGTGTGGACCGTGACGAGGAACGTTCGGGTTGTCGTGTTCAGGCGAGCTGACGTCGGTCATGCCGCCACACGAAACTCCACCTCATTCTCCGCTCGCTGAACCCTTCGTCGGGTTCGGCGCCCGACGAAGGACTCCTTCCATCATGGTCGTCCACGACCTTCTCGTCCCTTACGGCTGGACCGAAGCCGTTGCCGCGCAGTACGCCTCGATGATCGAGGAAGACTGTGTGCCCGCGCGAGTGATCCGCATGGACCGCAGCGAATGCGATGTGGCCACGCCCGACGGGCTCGCCCGCGCTCGTTGCCCGCGCCCGGATTCCGAGGTCAGTGGGCTGTGCACCGGCGACTGGGTGACCGTCGACGCCACCTCGGCGGTGCGCCGGTTGCTGCCGCGCCGATCGGCGATCATGCGATCGTCGGTCTCCGGCCGGTCCCAGGGCCAGGTGCTCGCCGCCAACGTCGACACCGTGCTGATCTGTGCCGCCGCCGACGGCGACGTGGATCTCGGCCGCATCGAACGCATGCTCGCGCTGGCCTGGGAGAGCAATGCCCAGCCGATCGTGCTGCTCACCAAGGCCGACGCGGCCGACGACCTCCCGCTCGCCCAGGTACGCGCCGTCGCGCCGGGCGCTGCCGTGCTCGAGGTGAGCGCGAACACCGGCCTCGGGCTCGACGTGCTCACGGCGCTGCTCGACGGCACCGTCGCGCTGCTCGGACCCTCCGGTGCTGGGAAGTCGACTCTCGCCAACGCGCTGCTCGGCGCGGAGGTCTTCGCCACCAACGCGGTTCGCGACACCGACAAGAAAGGCAGGCACACCACGGTGCACCGGGAGCTGCGCCCGCTGCCCGGCGGCGGCACCCTGATCGATACGCCGGGGCTGCGCGGCGTCGGGCTGTGGGACGCCGCCGAAGGCATCGAGAAGACCTTCAGCGACATCGAAACCCTTGCCGCCCAGTGTCGTTTCGGCGATTGCGCGCACCACGGCGAACCCGGGTGCGCGGTGCGGGAGGCGATCGACAACGGCGAACTCACCCAGCGCAGGCTCGACAGCTACGACAAGCTGGCCCGGGAGAACGAGTGGATGCGGGCGCGCACCGACAAACGGCTGCAAGCCGAACGCGAGCGAGCCTGGCGGGACATCAGCAAGCAGCACCGCAAGATGTTCCGGGAGCGGAACTCGCGACGCTGATCGAGCGGAGGCACGGTAGGGTGCCCTTCGCATCGTTCGCTATCTGGGAGGGATAGATGAGTCAGCCCGGCGGGTACCCGCCACCCGGTCAGCAGCCCGGCCAATGGCCCGGACAGCCGACATTCGGTCAGCAGCCGCCAGTCGGCCAGTACCCGCCTCAGCAGGCGCCCGCGCAGTACGCGCCGCCCGCGGGGCAGCATCCGAGCCAACCGCATCTCGCCCAACCTCAGGTGGGCCAGTCGCCATACGGGCAGCCCGCGCCCCAATTCGCCCAGCCCGCACCGCAGTACGGGCAGCCGCAGCCCTACGGCCAGCCGCAACAGTTCGGTCAGCCGCAACCGTACGGTCAACCGCAGCAGTTCGGCCCGCAGGGCTACGGCAGGCCCGCCGATCCGCCGGGCATCACCATCGATGCCTCGTACTCGCTCTGGACGTTCATGCTCGGGCTGACCAAGCCGAAGATCCTGGTCAACGGACAGCGGGTGCCCAATACCCGTTGGGGCGCGAACCACATCCCGGTCGGCCCGGGCCAGTACCACGTCCGGGTCACCACCCCGTGGTTGTTCGACATGGGTTCGGCCAACGTGACCGTGCCGATCGCCGAGGGACAGGCCGCGCGGTTCTACTACAAGCCGCCGGTTGTGATCTTCCTCAACGGCGCGATCGGACCGGTTCCGCAGAAAGCGCCGGGCCTGCTGTTCCTGTACATCGTCTGGGCCCTGGTCGGCCTGATGTTCTTACTGAACATCGTGCTCATCGCCGCCACGGCCTGAACCGGAAGAGGGCACCGGCACGCCGGTGCCCTCTCTTCGCACCACCTATGCAACTGGTTGCATAACGAGCGGGTTTACGCTTAGTCTGCAAGCGCGTACAGCCGCGGGCTGATGCCTGCGGCGGAAACGAAGGAGCAGGTCAGATGACGGAACCGGGATCCAAGCCGCTAGCGGGCCGGACGATGATCATGTCCGGCGGCAGTCGCGGCATCGGGCTGGAGATCGCCAAGCGGGCCGCGGCCGACGGCGCCAACATCACCCTGATCGCGAAGACCGATCAGCCGCATCCCAAGCTGCCGGGCACCATCCACACCGCCGCCGCGGAACTCGAGGCGGAGGGCGGGCAGGTACTGCCGTTCGTCGGCGACGTTCGCGTCGACGAGTCGGTGGCCGAGGCGGTGCGCCAGACGGTCGAGCGGTTCGGCGGCATCGACATCGTGGTGAACAACGCCTCCGCGATCGACTTGTCCCCCACGGACGCACTGCCGATGAAGAAATATGACTTGATGCAGGACATCAACTGCCGAGGCAGCTTCCTGCTGTCCAAGCTGAGCATCCCGCATCTGCGCGAATCGGCGAAGGCCGGGCGCAACCCGCACATCCTGACGCTGTCCCCGCCGCTGAACCTGGACCCCAAGTGGGCGGGCATGGCGCTGGGCTACACGATCGCCAAGTACGGCATGTCGCTGACCACGTTGGGGCTGGCCGAGGAACTCAAAGGCGACGGCATCGGCGTCAATTCACTGTGGCCGCGCACCACGATCGCCACCGCGGCGGTGAAGAACCTGCTCGGCGGCGAGGAGATGGTCTCCACCTCGCGCACCCCCGACATCTACGCCGACGCCGCCTACCTGGTGCTCACCTCACCCGGCAAGGAAACCAGCGGCAACTTCTTCATCGACGATGATGTCCTGGCCGCCCACGGCATCACCGACCTGGACAAGTATCGCGTCACCCCGGGCGACGGCGAACTCACCACCGACCTCTTCCTGTAGGCCTCTCCGCGTCTTCAGGCCGGATTCAGCTGCCGCGGCAGCAGCGTTCGCGGCTGCAATGGGGGACGGGCTGGTCAGCCCGTCCCCGATGTACCAACGAACTCAGCGGTCGCGCTGACCTTCGATCCCGTACAACCGCTCCCAATTCTCGCGGCTGGTCAATTCCGGCATGGCCGCGCGGTACTGCGCCTGGACCGTGGGCAGCTCACGGCGCAGGCGACGCAGCACACGCACCATCCGACGCAGCAGCCGCAGCGCGCGGGCCTTGTCGCGCCGACGCACCCGGACGCCGGACTGCGAGGCATCGGTGACCACCACGTGGTCGAACAGCGAGACATGCCACCAGTAGGCGTCTTCCCTGGTGACGCCGATGATGCCGTGCTGGGTGCGGCCCAGCCACTGATTGATCGCGCGCTTGATCAGCACCAGCTTCGCGCGGCTGGGTTCCCCACCGGCGCGGCGCAACTGGATGTCCGCGGAAGGGACCGGCGGCGTCGAGGCCGGATGCTTGATCGTCTCGGCGTAGTCGGCCCGGCTGCTCCGCGCGGCGGCCAGCGCCTCGATACCGCCGTCCCGCAATACCTTCGGGCCCTTCAAGAAGTCCTCGATGCCCTGCAGGGTGGTGTGCACCAAGCCGTACTGCATCGCGACCAGCTGCTCGGACATCTCCCGGAACAGCCGGCCCGAGATGTCCTTACCGTCCAGCTCGGTGTGCAGCGAGCCGACGATCAGCGAGTTGCGGGTGCTGAAGTAGCGCGCCCAGTCGTCGTAGTCCTTCCAGTAGAAGTCCGCGTGCCAGACCGCGGCGTTGGGGAGCGTGACGGTGACGAAACCGTGCTCGCGCGCCCGGATGCCGTACTCCACGTCGTCCCACTGGAAGAAGATCGGGATCGGCAGGCCGATCTTCGCGACCACCTCGGCCGGGATGAGGCAGGTCCACCAGGCGTTGTAGCCCGCGTCCACGCGGCGCTCCTGGTTCTTCTTCAACATGCTGGTGTTGCGCAGCGCCTTGGGCACCTTCTGGCCGTGCCGCAGCCGGTTCAGATGCACTTCCTCGGCGCCGACGTTGAGGTAGTCGGGGTTGAGCAGGAACAGCATCTGCGCGCCGACCAGGGTCGGTTCGACCGTCAGGTTGGCGAACGCGTTCAGGCGCAGCACCGTCTCCGGTTCGCACAGGATGTCGTCGTCCATCAGGATGACGTCGGCGTGCTCGTTGACCGCGGACACCTCATACAGCCCCCGGGTGAAGCCGCCCGCGCCGCCCAGGTTGGGCTGACGCAGGTAGCGCAGCTTCTCGCCGAGGACCGGTGCGACCTCCTGGTAACGCGGCCGGTTCTCGACCAGATCGGTGCCCTGGTCGACGACGTACACCGCGTCGATCGCGGCGAGCACGGTCGGGTCGGAGGACAGCGCCGCGACCGTCTCGGCGCAGTCCTCGGCACGGTTGAAGGTGCAGATCGCGATGGCGACCGGACGGACGCGTTCCGGCGCGACGGCGGTCCAGCTCAACTCCGCGATGCCGAGCGCGCCGCCGATGGCGTCGAACTCCAGCCACAGCGCGCCGCCGTCGACGTACTGGTCCAGCGGGGCGGTCAGGGTGACCGAACCGCTCGCGTCGACCCGCTGGGTGTCGATGATCCTGCGGTGACCGGCGATGTCGGAGGCCACCAGACGGATGTTCGCCTTGGCGGCGACGTCGAGCACCATGCTGACCCGCACATCGGTGACCGTGGTCCAGCGCTGCCAGTAGCTCGCGGCGAACCGGCCGAAATAGGTGTTGGTGTGCGCGGTCGCGCCCTTGTCCAAACGCAGGGTCTGGCGTTCTCGGTGCGCGCCACCTTTCACGACGGCGTACAGCTCGTCGCTCACCTTCGCCGACGGGCCGGCGAAGATACCGCGCTGGAGCACGAGCCGGTCCGGCGCCCGATGGTCGGCGCGCAGCGCGGCAGGCGCCTCAGCGGCCGTCGAGCGATCGTTTGTTTCGGTAACGGCCTCGATAGCCGACTGATCCATGAAATCCTCGAAATTCTCATTGTGCCGGACGGGACAGACACGCCCCTCGATGCCTTCACGGCGGGGGTGAGGATATCAACCGCCCTGTGCGGCTGCCCGCCGTACGGCCACGCCGACGTGTGCTCGAAGCATTGCTAAACGTTCGCCGATTCGTTGTCGGTGGCGCTGCCGGTACCCGCTCGCGCTCCGGTGAAGACGAACTTGTCATAGGCCCAGTACCGGAACACCACGGCCACGATCTGCCCGATCAACGTACCGGAGATGTTGTCCGACAGCGGGCTGGACAGGTCGAGCACGTAGCGGGAGAAGCCGAGACAGCCCAGTTGCAGGCCGATCGCGACGACGTTGAACACCGCGTACAACAGGTATTCGCGACCGGGATTGTCGGTCCGCTTGTGCGCGAAGGTCCACCACTTGTTGCCGAAATAGGTCACCACCGTGGCCACCGCGATCGCGATGATCTTTGCCGGCAGTGGGTAGTGATAGAGCACGCCCTCGCCACCCCAGAAGACCAGGAGGTTGTACGTGCCCGCGTCCACCAGGAACCCGATCGCGCCGACCACCAGGAAAGCCCCGCCTCGGCGCAGCGCGGTGAGCACCTTGCGAACGATCGCTTCGGTCTCCTGCGTCACTGGCTCGTCCGCGGGCGCGGTGGACTCACTGGATGGCACGGCCCGACGGTACCGCAGGAGCGCCGAAGCGCCCGCGCGGGGAAATTCCGCCTCCGCACACGGTGAGGTCGGCCACGCGCAAACTGTGAGTTCCCTGTACCCTCCCCGTGTTCCCACATTCACCACCGATCGCGAGGATTGACCCGGGTGGACTCCACCGAGCTCCGTATTGCCGCCGTGGTTCCGTGTCACAACGAAGAGGCCTCGATCGCCAAGGTCGTGGCCGATCTGCAGGCCGCCGTGCCGGGAATCGTCGTCTACGTCTACGACAATCTGAGCACGGACGAAACCGCCGAGCGCGCACGCGAGGCCGGAGCGATCGTGCGCCACGAGCACACCAAGGGCAAGGGCAACGTGGTGCGCCGCGCCTTCGCCGACATCGAGGCGGACGTGTACTTGATGGTCGACGGCGACGACACCTATGAGGCGTCCGCCGCGCCGCTGATGATCAAGACGTTGCTCGACGGCCCCTACGACCATGTGCTCGGCGTGCGCAAGCAGGACGAGGGCGCCTCGGCCTACCGCGCGGGCCACGAGACCGGTAACAAGGTGCTCAACGGCGTGGTCGGGAAGGTGTTCGGCGAGAACGTCGAGGACATGCTCTCCGGTTTCCGAGTGTTCTCCCGCCGGTTCGTGAAGAGCTTTCCGGCGGTGTCTCGTGAGTTCGAGATCGAGACCGAGCTCACGGTGCATTCCCTGCACCTGCGGGTGCCGCGGACGGCGGTGCCGGTCGGCTTCCGTGATCGTCCGGCGGGCAGCGAGAGCAAGCTGCGCACCTATCACGACGGATTCAAGATCCTCGCCCTGATCATCGGGCTGGCCCGGCACGAGCGGCCGGTCGCGTTCTACGGCCTGTTCGGCACGCTGAGCTGGCTGGTCTCGATCGTCCTGACCATTCCGATCGTCGTCGAGTTCTACAACACCCACACGGTGCCGCGGTTCCCGACGCTGTTCCTCGCCTTCACGCTGCTGCTGCTCGGCAGCCTCGCCTGGACCGCGGGACTGATCCTCGACGGCATCCGGCGCTCCCGCCACGAGGCCGCGCGCCTGGTCTACCTGCGCTACACCGCGGTGGGCGCGGAGGACCCGCGCAGCGCGAGCAACGGCGGAGCCGGGCGTTGACGACCTCGGCGGATCGGGCCGCGACGCCGGAGGAGAATCTGGGCGAGCGTTCGGACACCGCGCCGCTACCCGCCACCGACACCGCCCCGCTACCGGCTGTGGACGCCGAGGCGGCGACCACCGGCACGGACCGGTCGGCGAAAGGTCTCGCGGAGCGAGTGGTGACGCGCCTGGGCGCGGCGACGATCGCATTCACCCTGCTGGCGACGATCTTCGGTGCGCTGTTCACCGTTCTCACCCCGCCGTTCTGGGGTCATGACGAGATCACCCAGTTCGGTCGCGCCTACCAGGTCGCGCACGGCGGGTTCCTGCCGCAGCGGATCCACGACGATCGCGGCATCGCCTACGGCGGCGACGTCCCGTCCAGCATCACCGAGCTGATGGGCTACGCGCTGCGGGACTACTCCACCAACCCGGACGAGCCGGATCCCATGGTGGCCGACCCGGCCCGCTACGACCAACTGACCGGCGCCGCGGTCTCGGACGCCACCGAACCGGTGTGGTTCACCAATACCGCGGCTTACTCGCCGATCCCCTACATTCCGGCCGCTATCGGCATCCGCCTCGGCGAACTCTTCGGGCTGAACGTGGGTGGCCTGCTCCTGCTCACCCGGTTCGCCGGACTGGTGGCCTATCTCGCTGTGGTCGGGTTCGGCCTGTACGCCTTGCGCGCGCACCGGGTGCAGTGGCTGGCGTTCACCGTCGCCGTGCTGCCGATCGCGGTGTTCCAGGCGGGCACGGTGACCGCCGACACCATGACCAACGCGCTGGCCATCTTGGTCTCCGCGCTGCTGGTGAAGGCCATGTTCCTCGGCATGCGACTGGGCCGAGTGGAGATCGGCGCGCTGCTGGCCGCGACGATCCTGCTACCGGTGAGCAAGCCCACCTATGTGTTGCTCGCGCTGCTGGTCGCCCTGGTGCCCGCCGACCGATTCGGATTCAGCGGGTGGCGGCGCGGGATTCCGTGGGTGTTCGCCGCGGCGGGCGCGCTCGCGTTCGCGGTGTGGATGAAGATCGCGGCGCCGACCGGCGACGGCATGGGCCTGATGCGGCCGCCGCACCAGTGGCACTCGGTGCGTCCCGGCGACCAGCTCAGCGGCATCCTGCGCGATCCACCGGAGTTCGTGCACGTGTTCGGCGAGAGCATCGCCCTGCGCGACCAGCGCTGGTTCAGCCAGTTCTTCGGTGAACTCGGCTTCGCCTACGTCGACGTGCCCGCCATCGCCATGCTGGCCTGCCTGCTCGCGTTCGCGGTGAGCATCGGCATCGCGGAACGGATGACCGTCCCGGCCTTCCGCCGCACCCTGATCGTCGCGCTCACCATGGCCGCGAGCGTCGCGATGATCTACGTGACGCTGTACATGTCGTTCACGCCGGTCGGCTACTACATCATCGACGGCGTGCAGGGCCGCTATTTCGTGCCGCTGGCGATCGTGACGCTCGCGGTGCTGCTGCGCTGGATGCCGCTGCGGCTCACGGACTCCGCGGGGAAGACCCCGACGGTGGGCCCGGCCGTCACCGTGCTGGTGGCGACGAGCGTGGCGCTGATCGCGGCGGCGGCGAAGTACTACACCATCGTCTGGGGCTGAGCGGCGCGGCGTCTCGGATATCTCCCGGGGCGCGTTTCAGTCGCCCGCCGCGCTGAGAGTCCGCTCGCCCGCTGCGAGGTAGGCGTGCTCGGTGGCGGCCTTGTACGGGCGCCACCAGTTCTCGTTGTCCCGGTACCACTGAATCGTCGCGGCCAGTCCGGCGCGGAAGTCCGCGTAACGGGGGCGCCAATCGAGTTCGGAACGCAGCAACGTCGCGTCGATCGCGTAGCGCTGGTCGTGGCCGGGCCGGTCGGTCACGTGGTCGAAATCGTCGGGGTCGCGGCCGAACTCCGCGAGGATCATCTGCACCACGGACTTGTTGTCGAGTTCGCCGTCGGCGCCGATCAGGTAGGTCTGCCCGATCCGGCCCCGGCGCAGGATCTCCCACACGGCGCGATTGTGGTCGTCGACATGGATCCAGTCGCGTACCTGGTGTCCCGCCCCGTAGAGCCGGGGACGGAGCCCATCGATCAGATTGGTGATCTGGCGCGGGATGAATTTCTCCACGTGCTGGTAGGGCCCGTAATTGTTACTGCAGTTGGAGATCGTGGCGCGTACGCCGAACGAGCGGGTCCACGCGCGCACCAGCAGATCGCTCGAGGCCTTGGTGGCCGAGTACGGGCTGGACGGGTTGTAGGGGGTGGTCTCGGTGAAGGCCGGATCGTCCGGGGCGAGGTCGCCGTAGACCTCGTCGGTCGACACGTGGTGGTAGCGCACGTCGTGCCTGCGCACGGCCTGCAGGAGGGAATAGGTGCCGACGATATTGGTCTGCACGAACGGCCACGGCTCGGCGAGGGAGTTGTCGTTGTGCGACTCCGCGGCGAAGTGCACCACCGCGTCCACGCCGCTGACCAGTTCGTCGACCAGGTCGAGATCGGCGATGTCGCCGCGCACGAACTCGATGCGATCGGCCACCGGGTCGAGCGAGGCTCGGTTCCCGGCATAGGTCAGGGCGTCGAGGACGGTGACGGCCGTATCCGGGTGGGCGGACACGGTCTGCTGGACGAAGTTCGCGCCGATGAATCCGGCGCCACCGGTGACGAGCAATCGCACCCCATGACTGTACGTGGGGGCCCGCCGCACCGGCGACGGACTCGAAACCCCGTGCGGCCAAACCGAACTCCCAGGTTTTCGATCTGTGACATTCGTCTCATTGACTTCCCATCGATTGGAACCCTCAGATTGATATTGCACGGAAAAGCCCGGTCAGCGCCCCTATTTCCGCGACCCCACCAAGCCATGGGTCTCGATGGTGAACAAAATTTGAATAAACAGTCACAAGGGGTTCACCACGCGTTAGCTGGTCTAGATTTTGCTCGTCTAGTCCCCTCCGAACGCTTCAATCGAGGTTCCAAACAAAATGCTGATGAGGAAATTCGCCGCGACGTCGGCACTGCTGATCGCCGCCCTCGGCGTCACCGCCGGCACCGTGAACGCGGCTCCGGCCGCCGAGGCCGATGACGCGGTGAACTTCACCGCTCACGCGACCGACACCCAGTCCATCATCACGGCCGATGCCGGTTCCATGGTCGTCGAGGATGGCGTTTTCAAGGTCAAGGCTGCCAACGGCAACGTGCTGACCGGCATGCCGATGACCTTCCGGGTGGATGACTTCGAGTTCCCGATCGCTGCCGAGATCGCGGACCACACCGCCACCCTGACCCCCCAGTTCGACATGGCGCACGCGACCTACAAGCCCGTCGCCCTGCCGTTCGAGGACAAGGCGCCCTGGAAGTCCGAGTACGACCGTGAGCAGGCCGCCTTCAACCGCATGAAGGACACCATCTCGACCGGCGCGACCATCGGCACCCTGGTCGGCGGCATCGGCGGCGGCGCCGTCGGCTGCGTGCTCGGCGGCATCGCCGGCGCGACCGTCGCCTCGGCGGCCATCGTCGGCCTGTTCGGCGCGTTCATCCCGGCCGCGGCCATCGGCTGCCTCGGCGGCATCATCGCCGTCGGCGCGCTGGGCACCCTCGCGGGCCAGCTGCTGATCACCGCCCCGGTCGCCATCGGTGCTGCGATCCAGTACTTCACCACCATCAACCAGCCGTTCGTCGCCCCGAAGTAATCCGCGACCGTACGGACAACTGAAAACGAATCGAAGCCCCCTCCGCGCTGTCCACGCGGATGGGGCTTCATTCATCGCCGCCGCGAACGAAAGTTAACTAATCCTGAACAAAAAGTGAAGCGCCAAGATTGCGACGTCGTGACCTCGGCTATCAAGGACAGATAACTTCGATTCGGAAATAATTTCGCCCGGAGCAGCGCACCACCCCCGCACAGACGCGAGCCCCGTCCCGTCTGATGCGGGGCGGGGCTCGCCTGGGCAGGGCCCGACCGGTTACGCCGTCCGAGCCCGCTGGTCCCCTTCGATCCTGGCCCGCACGAACCGCGCGACCCGCGCCAGCGCCGCCCTGCTCTCCGGCAGATTCGGCGCGATGCTCATGAAGGCGTGGACCTGGCCGCGCCACAACTCCAAGGCGTTCGGCACGCCCGCCGCGGTGAGCCGCTGCGCCATCAGTTCGGAATCGAAGCGCAGCACCTCGTCCTCGGCCGCGACCAGCAGCACGGGCGGAAGCGCGGACAGCACCGCGTTGACCGGCGACAGGCTCGGATCCAGCGTCCCGTCGACCTCCGCGCCGATGCGCACCACCGCTTCCAGCGCCGACAGCGGGATATACGGATCGCGCGCGACGTTCACGTAGTCCCGCTTCGCCGCGTAGTCCAGGTCGAGCAGCGCGCTCAAGCCGACCAACCCGGCCGGTGCGGGCAGCCCCGACTCCAGTGCCAGCAGGGCGGTCGCGAAGGTGAGGTATCCACCCGCCGAATCACCCGCGAAGATGATCCGCCCTGGATCCGCGCCATGGCGCAGCAGCCAGCGATAGGCCGCGAGGCAGTCCCCCACCGAATCGCTGATCCGCGTCCGGGGCAACTGGCGGTACTCGACGTTGATCACGGGCAGGCCGGTGCGGCGGGCCAGGCTCGCCGCGACCGGGCGATGACTACGGGTACTGCAGATCGCGAAGCCACCGCCGTGCATGTACAGCACCGCGCCGTGGCGCAACGCACGCGACGCACCGGCCGGGCGGATGATCTCCAGGCGGATGCCGTGCAGCGACACCTGCTCTCGATCGATCCCCTGCGGTCGAGGACGCAGCCGCGCCAGCCCGTCGACGGTGGCCGCGCCGACCGGGATGGTCGTCCTCGTCACCGGGAAGGTTCGCAGCACCGGGCGGACCACGCCCATGCAAGTGGCCAGCAGCAGACGCGATTGCGCGCTGGGGCCGTTCGGATTCATCACCGCACCGGGCTCGCCGTCTCTGGTCGACATCGCGCACCTACCTCACAACTGGCGCGCCGAATCACGACCGGACCGTGCCCAGGCGAGCTGTCGGCGCTGACATCTCACACAGTGTCTTTTCAGAACACCATGCGCATCGTGACCTACGCAACAGAATCGCTCGAAGCCCGCCGCCGCGGAACGCCCGTAACCGAATCGAGGACTACTCGGAACCTCACCGAATCCCGGAGCCGCGAAACTGGCAGACTCCAAGGCATGCGCGGAATCATTCTGGCGGGCGGCACCGGCTCCCGGTTGCACCCGATCACGCGCGGGGTGAGCAAGCAGCTGGTCCCGGTCTACGACAAACCCATGGTCTACTACCCCCTTTCCACGCTGATGCTCGCGGGGATCAGGGACATCTTGGTGATCACCACGCCCGAGGACGCGGCGGCGTTCCGGCGGCTGCTGGGCGACGGCACGCAGTTCGGGCTGTCCCTGAGCTACGTGGTCCAGCCGGAGCCGGACGGCCTGGCCAGGGCCTTCGTCCTCGGCGCCGACCACATCGGCGGCGATTGCGCCGCACTGGTGCTCGGCGACAACATCTTTCACGGCCCCGGCCTCGGCACCAGCCTCAATCGCTTCCACGGAATCGACGGCGGCGCGGTGTTCGCCTACTGGGTGTCCGACCCGACCGCCTACGGCGTGGTGGAGTTCACCGAGGGACGCGCGGTGTCCATCGAGGAGAAGCCCAAGACGCCGCGGTCGAACTACGCCATTCCAGGGCTGTACTTCTACGACAACGACGTGGTGGAGATCGCCCGGTCGCTGCGCCCGTCCGCCCGTGGCGAGTACGAGATCACCGACATCAATCGCGCCTACCTGGAACAGGATCGTCTGAGCGTGGACGTGCTCGCCCGCGGTACCGCCTGGCTGGACACGGGTACCTTCGATTCCCTGCTCGACGCCGCCAATTACGTACGCACCATCGAGGAACGGCAGGGCCTCAAGATCGGCGTCCCCGAGGAGGTGGCCTGGCGGATGGGCTTCATCGATGACGAGCGGTTGTGCGCGCTGGCCGAGCCGCTGGTCCGCTCCGGCTACGGCCGCTACCTGCTCGATCTGCTCGAACGCGGACGGGACTGGTGAGCATGGAGTTCCGGGAACTCGCGGTGCCGGGCGCGTGGGTGATCACGCCGCGCCAGCACGGCGACAGTCGCGGCATGTTCCTCGAGGGGTTCAAGGCCTCCGAGTTCGAGAAGGTGACCGGGCGGCCGTTCGACCTGCGACAGGTCAACTGCTCGGTGTCGGCCGCGGGGGTGCTGCGCGGGATCCACTACACCGAGGACCCGCCCGGACAGGCCAAGTACGTGACCTGCGTGCGCGGCGCCTTCCTCGACGTGGTCGTCGACCTGCGCCCCGGCTCGCCGACCTATGGCCGCTGGGACAGCGTGCTGCTCGACGACGTCGACCGGCGCTCGGTGTTCCTGTCCGAAGGGCTCGGCCACGCGATCCTCTCGCTGGAGGACGGCTCGACGGTCACGTATCTGTGCTCCCTGGAGTATCAGCCGGAGTTCGACCACGATATCGACGCGTTCGATCCCACGCTCGGCATCGAGTGGCCGCGGGTGGGGCGCGACGGCCGGGAACTCACTTTCGTCCGCTCCGCGAAAGACACCGCGGCCCCGCCGTTCTCATGAGCGGCATGAGGATATCGCCCGCGCCGAGCCGAGCGTGGTGAGACGCGCAGCAGACGCGGTCCGCGCCGAGCCGAGCGGCGCGAAGGCAGTCCGGAAGTCCGGGCTCAGCGAGGCCGCATAGCGCCGAGCGCCGCCACCCGATACGGGTGACAGCGCTCGGCGGCACGGCAGTCAGGCGACGAGTTCCAGTTCCTTCACCTCGTCCGCCGCCTGCTCCCGGCCGCGGAATCGCGGCACGAAGGCCAGCAGGGCGACCAGCGCGCCGACGATGGACACGCCCGCGGCGAACTCCAGACCGGGACGGTAGGTGTCGAGCATCCCGGCGGCCGAGATGTCGGCGTGTGCGCCGGAGGCGATGATCGCCGTGGTCACCGCGAGCACGATGGCCGCGCCGACCTGCATGGACGTCTGCAGCACGCCTGCGGCGAGACCCTGCTCCTCGTCATCGATGCCGTTGGTGGCCTGGATGTTGATGGCGGGGAAGCCGACCCACCCGATGCCGATGAGCAGCACCGCGGGCAGCAGCATGGTCAGGTAGGAGGGTGCGGTGTCCAACCGCAGGAACAGCAGGTAACCGACGGCCATCACGGTCATGGTCACCGCGATCACCGGCCCGGTGCCGAAACGATCGACGAGTCGGTCGGAGAAGAAGGCCGACAGCACGACCAGCAGACCGACCGGCAGCAGCGCCATGGCCAGCTTCAGCGGAGACCAACCGAGTGTGTCCTGCATGTACAGGGTCACGATGAACTGCCAGCTGAAGTAGGAGCCCGCCACCGCCACGATCGCGAGACTGGCCCGGACCAGCGAGGACTTGCGCAGGATCCCGAGGCGCACCAGCGGGTAGCGCACCCGCTTCTCCACCGCGACGAATCCGGCGAACAGCGCGGCGACCGCGACGAACGAACCGATGGTGCGCGCGGACGCCCACCCGGCTTCCGGCGCGGCGACCACGGTGTAGACCAGCAGCAGCATGGCGGCGGTGGACAGCAGCGCCCCGAACAGGTCGTGTCCGCCTTCCTCGGCCGGCTTGTCCTTGGGCACCAGCACGTAGGCCGCGGCCAGCGCGGCGAGCGCGATCGGCACCGGGAGCAGGAACGTCCAGCGCCAGCCGACGCCCGTCATCAGACCGCCGAACAGCAGGCCCATGGAGTAGCCGCCCGCGCCGAACACCGTGTAGATGGACAGCGCCTTGTTGCGGGCGGGGCCCTCGGCGAAGTTGGTGGTGATGATCGAAAGGCCGGTCGGTGCGGTGAACGCGGCGGCGAGGCCCTTGACGAAGCGGGTGAGGATCAGCAGCGGACCGGAGCTGACCAGACCGCCTGCCAGCGAGGCGACCGCGAAGACAGCGAGCGCGATCAGGAAGACCTTGCGCCGCCCGAGCAGGTCGGCGGTGCGGCCGCCGAGCAGCAGCAGACCGCCGTACCCGAGGACGTAACCGCTGACCAGCCATTGCAGGGTCGAGGTGGACAGATCGAGTTCCGTGCCGATGGACGGCAGCGCGACGCCGATCATCGAGACGTCGAGACCGTCGAGGAACAACACGATGCACAGCGTGATCAGCATGCCCCAGAGCCGGGCTGACCATCTGGTCGGATCGGTCGCCTGAGCGGCCGAGAGCGTTGCTGGTGAAGTCATGCGGGGAACATTACATGCGCACGCATTAAATGCCAACACATTTAATGCGGTTGCATGGACATGCCGTGCCCACTAAGATGGGGCCATGTCGAAGCCGACCACCGTGAGCACAGCCCGGCGCGCTCCCGCGCCGGCCGGGCTGGTTGGAGAGTGGCGCGAGCTGCTCGACCGGCACGCGGCGGTGAGTTGTGCGCTCGAGAAAGCGCTCCAGAACGGTCATAACATCGGTCTCAGCGAATTCGAGACGCTGGACCGGCTGATCGACGCGAACTGTGGCGACTACCGGATGAGCGACCTCGCCAACGACATCTACCTCAGCCAGAGCGCGCTGTCGCGGGCCGTGGCACGGCTGGAGCGCGACGGCCTCGTTCAGCGCACCATGTGTGCGGAAGACCGCCGCGCCGTGTTCGTCTGCCTCACCGAGAAGGGCCGCGAGGTCTACGACCGGGCCCTGCCCACCCACCGGGCGGTATTGAGCGACACCTGGGAATTGCCGGGGCCGCCGAAGTGCTGATCAGCGCGGCCTGAAGCGTTTTACTCAGAGCGCTTTCCGTGCGTCCTCGATGCGCTCACGCGCGTCGATCGTCGCCGCCTCGATGCTCGCGAACGCCGCTCGGAAGCGCGCGATCTCGTGCTCCTTGTCCACGTAGACGGGTCCGGTGAACGTCTCCAGGTAGACCACCGGCGGTTCCGGCCGCTCGCCGGAACCCGCCTCGGCGAACTCCAACAGCACGAAACGACCCGACGCCATGCCGTCGTGATAGCCGCAATCCGCGGGCACCAGCCGGATCCGGACGTTCGGCAGCTGCGCCATGCGGAGCAGATGGTCGAGTTGCTCGGCGGTCACCGCCGGGCCGCCGATGCGCCGTCGCAGCACCGCCTCATCGATCAGCGCGTCCAGCCGCAGCGGCGCGTCGGCCCGGGTGACCAGGGTCTGCCGGGCCTGGCGCAAGCGCACCCGGCGGTCGATCTCGTGCGCGGCCAACTCCGGGTGCGCCGCCGTGCACAGCGCGCGAGTGTAGCCCTCGGTTTGCAGCAGGCCGGGTAGGAGTTCGTTCTCGTAGGTGGACAGCCTGGTGGCCGCCTCTTCCAGCCCGATATAGACGTCGAAGCCCTCCGCGATCACGTCGCCGTAGGTGGTCCACCAGCCCTTGGCCTTCGTGTCGCGCGCCAACGCGCGCAGCGGTTCGAGCAGGTCGGGCGGCGCGCCGTAGACCTTGCACATCGCCTCGACATCGAGTCCGCGCAGCGAGGTCTGCCCGGTCTCGATCCGCCAGATCTTCGCCTCCGACCACTCCAACTGCTGCGCGGCCACCCGCGTGGTCATCCCGGCCCGGTTGCGCAGATCACGCAAATGCCTGCCGAGCTGCCGCCGCGGCATGGTCGATCCGGTCGTTCCCTGCGGTAAAGCCATGCTTCCCCCCTGTTCGCCCTGCACCGCGCGCACCGTGAACCATCCTCGGTCTGCGACGCGGCACGCCCTCGGACACCCGAGGTGGATGCCGGGTATCCGAACAGCATTGTTCACAGTGAAGCTCGCAGCGGTCACGGCGCGTGTCCCAGCCAGGCCGGTGGCCCCTGCGAGTCAAACTACTTCCGCACGACGCGATTTCGTCCCTACCTGCGCGGGTTTCGCTTGCGGAAGCGCCAGAATTGCACCGCCCGAACGTCTTCGGACAGCTGGTTGACCGGCTCGGCCACGTCCGACAACGCCTGGAACAGGTCGTCGGCCAACTCGCTGATGTGCTCCACCCTGGTCGCCAGACGCGAGGCGTTCACCAGGAACTCGAGCATCAGGCGCACGGCGGCGGCGATGGTCAGGCCGAGCGGCACGCCCAGCACCGCGGCGAGCACGCCGAGCACCGCGGACACCCGCCACGCCGATACCGTCAACGTGATGGGCACGGCGAAGGCGAACACCAGTCCCAGGATGTAGGCCAGCGGCAAGAGAGTGCCGGTAGCCGGGCGGTGGAACTGCACGTCGAGCAGGGCGCGCGCGGCCGCGGCGCTCCACTGCGCGAACGCGCGCGGGCTGCGGAACGGCTCGGCGGGCTGCTCTTCGTCGGGAGCGGACCTGGAGAACCGCTCGGCCGCCGACTCTTTCCACGTGATCCAGCGCGATTCGGCCTCGTACTCGTCGGCGTCCGCGGGCGCGCCGGGTCCGTTGGCTTCGTCACTCATGCCGGGTCCTCCTTCGAGCCTGACGCTCATGCCGAGAATCCTCCCTGTCCGGGGCGGGGGGATCCAGCCGGAAACACACGCCCCCGGTATGTTTTCGCACCCGCAACACCCATCACGCCCACCCCACAGCGATCTCACAGCTCCGGCGCAGCGAGTGGCCAGGTCCACGGCCGAAAGTAGCTGCGTGGCAAGCATGGCGAGCCACCTCGGGATGCCCGGCGATACCCGGACGAACCTTCCGGAAATGAGACGTAGGCGACACTCTGGAAATTCTTTCGGAGAACCCGTAACGCCCACGGCGTCCCCCGCCGATACGACCCATGAATGCAGGACCCAGAGATCTACCGGGGAATGGAGAAGACAGTGCGCACCACGTTTCCGACTTCCGTCACGGCGGCCGAGCTGACCGCCGCTGCGCAGGACTACAACCAGCGCGGGTGGACGGTCGCCGAAACGGCCAACGGTCTGAGCCTGATCACCGACGACGACCTGTCCGGCATCGAGGTCACCGGCGAGCTGGCCGGCGAGGTCCGCCGCTTCCTGCGGGCGAACAACCTGTCGGGTGCGGTTATCGAGATCCCGGGCACGGAGCGTCGCGAGATTCACCTGGTCACGGGCGTCCGCAAGGCGGCGATGGCGCTCGAGGCGCTGCGCGAGGCCGGAGCGACCGTGTACACCGACGGCGCGGGCATCCCGCTGCCGCCCACCCACCTCTCGGCCGGTTCGGCTTGCTGGGGCGTCGCGCCCGGCGAGGCCCGCTGGGTTCCGCCGGTCGTCGCGATCGCCGCGGCCGTGCGCGCCGCCACCACGTCGCGCCGCGCCAAGCTGACCATCGCCTGCTGAGCAACGCACCCCTGAGCGAGTTCACCTGCTGATCGCGGGCCGGGCCCGCGCTACCCGGCCTGTTTGCGACCGGTATCCGTCCCGGCGCTCCGGATCCCCACCCCGGAGCGCTGCCGGGTACCGGTCGTTCGGCGTCGCCGATATCAAGCGTTCTCTTTTCAGTTCCACTGTCGAACGCGAAGATGGGGTATGGCCCCGATCACGCAATCGCGCAATCTGCTGCGGACCTGCCCGCTCTGTGAGGCGGTCTGCGGCCTGGAAATCACCCTGGATCCCGACGACCACGTGACCTCGGTCCGCGGCGACCGCAGTGATCCCTTCAGCAAAGGCTTCATCTGCCCGAAGGGAGCCAGCTTCGGTCATCTCGACGAGGACCAGGACCGGGTGACCGACCCGCTGATTCGTGACCGCGCTACCGGTGCCTGGCGCACCGTGACCTGGGACGAAGCCTTCGATTACATCGCCGAGCGGTTCCCCGCCGTCGTGGCCGAGCACGGAACCCAGTCGGCAGCGGCCTACTTGGGCAATCCCAACGCGCACACCGTGGCGGGCACGCTGTACGTACCGGCGTTGCTACGCGCGCTGGGCACCAAGAACATCTACTCCGCCAGCACCGCCGATCAAATGCCCAAGCAGGTGGCCAGTGGGCTGATGTTCGGCGATCCGCTCACCGTGCCGGTGCCCGACCTCGACCGCACCGATTACCTGCTGATGCTGGGGGCCAATCCGCTGGAATCGAACGGTTCGCTGTGCACCGCACCGGATTTCCCGGGCAGGCTGAAGGCGCTGCGTGGCAGAGGCGGCCGCTTCGTGGTGGTCGATCCGCGGGTCACCCGCACCGCGAAACTCGCCGACGAGCACCTGTTCATCCGGCCGGGCAGCGATGCGTACCTGCTGTTCGGCATCGTGCACACGCTCTTCGCCGAGCAATTGACCGATCTGCGCGTCGAGGTGACCGGCCTGGACGAATTGCGCACCGCCGCCGCCACGTTCGACCCGGAGACGGTCGCGGCCCGCACCGGCGTACCGGCGTCCACGGTCGTGCGGCTCGCCCGTGAGCTCGCGGCGGCGCCGACCGCCGCGGTGTACGCCCGTATCGGCACGTGCACCGCCGAATTCGGCACCATCACGCAGTGGCTCGTCGACGCGATCAACGCGCTCACCGGCAACCTCGACTCCCCCGGCGGCGCGATGTTCGCCACCGCCGCGGCCGGCGGCATCCCTCGCACCAAGCCGTTCCGCGCCGGGCGCTGGACCAGTCGAGTCCGGGGGCTGCCCGAGGCGATGGGCGAGCTGCCCGTCGCGACGCTCGCCGACGAGATCACCACGCCGGGCGAAGGGCAGATCCGTGCCCTGGTGACGGTCGCGGGCAATCCGGTGCTGTCCGCGCCGAGCGGCGCGCGCCTGGACGAGGCGTTCGCCCAGCTCGAGTTCATGGTGAGCGTGGACCGGTACGTGAACGAGACCACCAGGCACGCGGATGTGATCTTGCCTCCCCCGCGTCCGACGCAATCCCCGCACTACGACTTCGCGCTGCTGCAATTCGCCGTGCGCAACTACACGCGCTACTCGCGCCCGCTGGTGCCGCTGGGTGACCGGCCTTCCGAACCCGCCGTCCTGGCTCGCCTCGCCGCCGCGCTGACCGGCAGGCCGCACGACGGCTCCGACGGGATCGATCCGCTCACCGCCGTGGACGAACTCGTCATCGCGGGGATGCTGCACAAGGCCGGTTTCCCCGAACGGCGCGGCGACCTGATCGGCGAGAACAGCACCGAGCAGCGCATCGACCTGATGCTGCGCCTCGGGCCGTACGGCGAATGGAACGGCGGCACACTCAATCTGCGAGTGCTCTTGGACAACCCGCACGGTATCGACCTGGGTCCGTTGCAGCCGCGCCTGCCGGGCGCGCTGCGTACGGCGAGCGGGCGGGTGGACCTGGCCCCGCAGCCGCTGCTGGACGACGTGGCACGGATGCGGGCGCGCCTGGCCGACGCCGCGCCGGAGATCGTGCTGATCGGACGGCGGCAGCTGCGGTCGAACAACAGCTGGATGCACAACATCTCGACGCTGGTGAGCGGATCGAATCGGTGCACGTTGCATATCAATCCGGCCGATGTGGAGCGACTGGGGCTGGGTGACGAGGCGGTGGTGAAATCGGCCGCCGGAACGCTGACGGTCCCGCTGGAGCCGACCGAGGCCATCATGCCCGGGGTGGTCAGCCTGCCGCACGGGTGGGGCCACGCCGACAGCGCGCAGACCGTGGCCCGCACGCACGCGGGCGTCAATGCCAATGTGCTCACCGATGATTCGGTGGTCGACACACCCTCTGGCAACGCCGTGTTCAACGGCGTTCCGGTGACACTGACTCCGGCCTGACATCTCTCCAACCGATCCCGCAAATCCCGACCGGCCGGATATTATTCCGGCCGGTCGGCTTTTAGCTAACCGTCGGAAATACTTGCGCCGCAGCCGAATCAGGGGCATTCTCGACGGGGATTTCGACGTTTTGCCGCGTGGATCTCATCTAAAATGGACGCGATCTCGAGACGACCGCGGTTCAACGTCGAGCCTGGTGTAACCCGCATTCCGGCGACCGGAGGGGGCTGCGATGCCCGGTGGACACAGTGGCAGCGACGGAGAGCGTGAGCTGCAAGAACGGTACGGAACAGCAGATCGAGCACAGCGCTTCTACGATGATCAGGTGCTCGACCGGCTCAATCCGACGATGATAGATTTCATCGGCCGGATGGATATGGCGTTCATCGCCACAGCCGACAAACACGGCGAATGCGACTCGAGTTTCCGCGCCGGACTGCCCGGTTTCCTCCATGTGATAGACGACCGCACGATCGCCTATCCGGAATACCGCGGCAACGGCGTCATGGCGAGTCTCGGCAATATCTCGGAGAATCCGCACGTCGGGATTCTGCTCATCGATTTCGTGCGCGACCTCATCGGACTGCACATCAACGGCTCGGCCCGCATCGTCTCCGACCCGGCACTTCGCACCACCGTGCCCGACCTGCCCGTCAACCACAAAGGCCGCGCCGCGGAGCAGTGGGTGGTGGTCGATGTGCGAGAGGCATACATCCACTGCCGCAAGCACATCCCGCACCTGATCCCCGCCCCGCGCGAACAACGCGAGTGGGGCACCGACAACATTCGCGCCAAAGGCGGCGACTACTTCGGGGCGAAGGCGGAGAAACGCGAGCTGGCCGACACGACGATCAGCGGCTCCTGAAGGGCGTGGCGCGGCGGATCACCGGCTGCGGCGAGGTGTGCCGGGCGCCGCCAGCGGTGGACCAGGCCCGTCAACCCCGCTGATGGTGCGCGAGCAGGCGGGTGAGCAGGCGGGTGAGATCATTTCTGTCCTCGGCCGATAGCGGTCCGAGCAGGTCGTCTTGCACCTTCTCGAGCGCTTGATCCATGCGCCGCAGTTGCCCCTTGCCCGCCTCGGTGAGGGTCACGATATTGCGCCTTCGGTCGTCCGGGTCCGGCGTCCGCTCGACGAAACCCTGGCCGGCCAGTTCGTTGATCGCCGCCACCACGTCGCTGCGGTCCATGTTGCACCGGCGCCCGAGCTCGGCCTGGCTCGCCGCCCCGAACTCGTCCAGCGCGGCCAGAATGCGGTAGTGGTACCCACGCGCACCCACCTCGCCGAAGCTGTCGGACGCCAACCGGTGGGCGTGCACGGCCAACTGGGTGACCAGCCAACTCGGCTTCGCGGCCAGGCGCGCGGGTGTCTCCTCCACAACAGCCACCATACATCGTTGGCACTGCCAATCAATCAGGCTGCCCGCGAGCGGCGCGTCATCGAGACCTCCCTCGGGCAATGCCGCAGCCGCGTGCCTGGACGACAGCAGGGTCTAATTGCTTGGTGCGCAACATACTTCGTAACGTCGGGGTGATTGCTGCCGATCAGTCGGTTGTGCGGCCTTACGAGCCGCCATCCAGAACCACGGAAAGAGGCCACCTGATGAAGAAGCTTGTCGTCGTCACCGCCGTGATCGCAGGACTCGTCGTTCCGGTGGGCTCGGCCGCCGCGGAACCTGTCGCCGCACCTGTCTCCACACCCGTCGCCACGATCTCGGCCGTGACCCCGGTGGGTTCCTGGTCGGAGGATCTGTTCTGCGCCGTCATCAAATTCCTGAAGGGCGGCTGGGCAGGCCGTCCCACCGACTGCTCGTTCTGACCGGCTGAGCGCGATTCCTCGACTCGAACCTCTCTCGACTGATCAATTCGGGGCGAGGCTTGGGCCACCGCTCCGCGGATCCGAGAAGCGCCCGGACGCCGTCAACGAGGTCGTACGTCCTGCGGGGTTACCCCGAATCGTGCCTTGAACGCGGAGCCGAAGGCGCTGAGGGAGCGGAAGCCGCTGGCGTACGCGATTTCGGCGACGGTGCGGTCGGAGGGAGATTCGCGCAGGCGGCGGTGGGCGCGGTCGAGCCGCGCGCCGCGGATGAGCTCGCTCGGTGTCGTGCCGGTGTGATGCAAGGCCAGTTGGACCTGGCGCAGTGACCAACCGAGGCTTCGTGCGATCTCGATCGGAGTCAGATCGGGATCGTCGGCGTGCCGGAGCACGTGGTCACGAACCGCGGTGTCCACCGTGGCCAACACGGTCGGCATCGCGGCGCGGCGGCGCAGGCAGAGGCGGAGCAGATCGATGATCGTGTCGCAGGCGGCGGCGAACTCGGGACCGTCGACAGTCGCACGCTGCTCTCCGAGTTCGCTGATCAGGCCTGAGACGACCGCGCCCAAGCCCTCGCGCAGGTCGATCAGCGCAGGTCCCGCGCCGACTTCGAGCGGCAGAGCGCCCGCAGGGACGTTCATCACCCACCCGCGCGCAGCGAGGGGCTGGCCGAAGTCGACGGGACGCGTCTTGGTGACGACCGCGCCGTACCCCGGCAACACCTGGGCGGTGGCGTCGTCCTGTCGGAGCCGCACTTCTCCGTCGGTCGCGATCATCACCCTCAGACCCTCATCGCCGTCACGCCGGATATCCGCACGGGATCTGGAATAGACGATGCTGTCCGACCAGAAGTCGATCAGCTGATAGCCCGCGTATCGCTGCACGGCCATCGCTCCTCGGAACGACGACGGACTGGCGAAACGGCACTGCAAGGTGCCCTGATTACGACCGACGTGCTCGGCCCAGAGGTCGGCCGACTCCCGGGGCAGGACCGCGCCGGTATCGACCCGCCCCACGAAATACGGCTCGGCGACCGACACCAGCAACCTCCCAGACCGACGTGCGCGTTTCCGTCAGACCCGTGCACGGATCAGGTCGAGCGCGCAGCGGTCCACGCTTAACGTGAGTCTCGATCGTACAGATCACAGACCAGGACACCGGCGTTTCACCGTGTGCGGGAACATGCGACGCAGATCGGCCGCCCGCTCACTGCAAGGAATGAGCACAGTCATGGACCGCAGGCATATTCATCTACCGACTCGGCTGGGGCTGCTGCATGTCGTCCTGACCGGCAGCGGCGATCCGATCGTGATGTGGCCGAGCCTTCTCATGGACGCTGCCCTCTGGGACGCCCAAGTGAACCATTTGGCCCGGGATTTCCTGACCATCGCGGTCGACCCGCCCGGGCACGGGCGGTCCAGCCGCCTCGAACGACCCTTCACCTTCGACGAGTGCGCGGCGTGCGTCGCCGACATCCTCGATCGGCTGGAACTACCGAAGACCCATTTCCTCGGGAACTCCTGGGGCGCCATGATCGGCGGCACCTTCGCCGCCGGTTTCCCTGACCGCGTCGAATCCGCGATCCTGATGAACGGCACGGCGTCATCGGCCCCGCTCGCTCAGCGGGCGCAGTACCGGATGCTGCTGATGGCGGTCCGGATACTCGGCGGGATTCGCCCGCCGCTCACCGGATCGGTGGTCCGGGCATTTCTCGGTCCGACGACCGAACGCACGCGCCCGCAGGTCGTCCGACAGGTTCTCGACGTCGCCCGCCGCAATGATCCGGCGTCGCTCGTGCACGCCGTCCGATCCGTGGTGACCGACCGCCCGGACCAGCGGCGCCTCTTCTCCTCGATCACCTGCCCCACGCTGGTCATCGGAGGTCGCGAGGACCGCACCTTCCCCGTGCCCGAGCTCGAGGTCATGGCCGACGCCATCCCCCGCTCGCGGCTCGTGGTCCTCGACGGAGCCGCACACCTCGCGGCCGCGGAGGTCCCCGACGAAGTGAATCGTCTGGTCGGCGCCTTCCTGGCCGACCACGCCGCGACGAGCGGATAACTCAGCGGAGCTTGAAGATCACCAAGCGTTGGACGATGAAGTTGATGACGGTCGCGGTGCCCTGGGCGACGACGAAGGCAAGCGGCTGGCGCCACCACTCGTCGGCCAGCGAGAAGTACAGCAGGTTGTTGATGCCGACCTGCACCGCGAAGGTCACCGCGTAGAGAACGACCACCGCGAGGAAGCGGATGCGGCTGGGCGGAGCCTGGAAGGTCCAGCGGCGGTTGATCAGGTAAGCCGTTGTGGTGCCCGCCACGAAGCTGATCGACTTGGCGACGCCGACCGGGAGACCGACCAGGTTCAGCAGCAGGCTGTAGAGCCCGTAGTCGACGACGGCCGAGAACCCGCCGGTGAGGGTGAACCGGATGATCTGCGTCTTGAGGTCGACCTCGGTGCCGCCGGGCTCGTCGACCAGGGGCAACTCGGCCGGAAGCGGCAGTTGGGGTTCGGCTTGCACGCCGACGAGCGTAGCGCCGGACCGGGTTGGGCACTCATTACGGTTCTAAACCGACGCGTTCGTCACTACCCATGGGTAGAGCGACCGCGTCCCCATCTGCCGTCATACCTGTAGCCTCTATGCCGATGTCCACGAAAGCTCCGACCGCCACCAAGACAACCGGGAACGACAAAGGCGCCGGCGTCGCGAACGACGGCCCGGCCGCGGGCACCGCGTTCACTCTTCCGACGCGCACCCGCACGTTGACCGGGTGGGGTCGCACCGCACCCACCTCCTCCGAAGTGCTCTCGACCAGCGATCCCGAACTGATCGCCAAGGCAGTCGCCATGGTCGCCGAGGACAACGACGGCAAGCCCGCCCACCTGCGGCGCGGCGTGATCGCGCGCGGCCTCGGCCGCTCCTACGGCGACCACGCGCAGAACGCGGGCGGTCTGGTCGTCGACATGACCGCGCTGAACAACATCCACCGGATCGACCGCGACACCCGCATCGTGGACGTGGACGGCGGCGTCAGCCTGGACCAGCTCATGAAGGCCGCGCTGCCGTTCGGCCTCTGGGTCCCGGTGCTCCCCGGCACCCGCCAGGTGACCATCGGCGGCGCGATCGCCTCCGACATCCACGGCAAGAACCACCACAGCGAGGGCAGCTTCGGCAATCACGTGCGCTCGATCGATCTGCTCACCGCCGACGGGCAGGTGCAGCACATCACGCCGAAGCGCAACGCCAAGCTGTTCTGGGCGACCGTCGGCGGCAACGGGCTCACCGGCATCATCCTGCGCGCCACCATCGAGATGGTGCCGACGGAGACGGCCTACTTCCTCAACGACGGCGTGAAGACCACGACCCTCGACGAGACCATCGCCGCGCACAGCGACGGCAGCGAGGCCGACTACACCTACTCGAGCGCCTGGTTCGACGTGATCAGCCCGCTGCCCAAGCTGGGCCGGGCCACCATCACCCGGGGCAGGCTGGCGAAGCTCGACGAGCTGCCCAAGCGGCTGCGCAGCAAGCCGCTGAAGTTCGACGCGCCGCAGCTGATGACCGTCCCGGACATCTTCCCGAACTGGACGATGAACAAGCTGACGCTGATGTCCATCGGCGAGGCCTACTACCGGATGGGCGGCAACTACACCGGCAAGGTGCAGAACCTGACGCAGTTCTACCACCCGCTGGACATGATCGCGGAGTGGAACCGCGGCTACGGCTCCAACGGCTTCCTCCAGTACCAGTTCGTGGTGCCGACCGAGGCGGTCGAGGAGTTCAAGCGGATCATCGTCGACATCCAGGCCTCCGGGCACTACTCGGCGCTGAACGTGTTCAAGCTGTTCGGCCCGGGCAACCAGGCCCCGCTGAGCTTCCCGATGCCGGGCTGGAACATCTGCGTCGACTTCCCGATCAAGCCCGGTCTCAACGAGCTGGTCGGCGAGCTGGACCGGCGCGTGCTGGAGTTCGGCGGGCGGCTGTACACCGCGAAGGATTCGCGGACCACCGCCGAGACCTTCCACAAGATGTATCCCCGGATCGACGAGTGGATCAAGGTCCGCCGTAGCGTCGACCCCACAGGCGTTTTCATGTCCGATATGGCGAGAAGGCTGGAGCTGCAGTGATCAATGCCGTTGGTAACCCGCAGTCGATTCTGCTGCTGGGTGGCACGTCGGAGATCGGCTTGGCAATCTGCGCGGAGTACCTGAAGAAGGGGCCCGCGCGCATCACCCTTGCGGCGCTGCCCGGTGATCCGCTGCGCGAGGGCGCGGTCGCCCAGATGAAGGCCGCGGGCGCGAGCCAGGTCGAGGTCATCGACTTCGACGCGCTCGACACCGATGGGCACGCCAAGGTGATCGACGCCGCCTGGGACGCGGGCGACGTGGACGTCGCGATCGTCGCCTTCGCCCTCGACGGCGATCCCGAAGAGCTGTGGCAGAACCAGGCCAAGGCCGTGCGAGTCGCCCAGATCAACTACACCGCCGCGGTCTCCGTCGGCGTGCTGGTCGGCGAGAAGATGAAGGCGCAGGGCTTCGGCCGGATCATCGCGATGTCCTCCGTCGCCGGCGAACGGGTGCGCCGCTCGAACTTCGTCTACGGATCGACCAAGGCCGGTCTGGACGGCTTCTACCTCGGGCTCGGCGAAGCGCTGCGGCCGCACGGCCCGCGTGTACTGGTGATCCGGCCCGGCATGGTGCGGACCCAGTTCTCCGCGCACGTCAAAGAGGCTCCGCTCACCGTCGACAAGGAAGACGTCGCGGCGCTGGCGGTCGCGGCATCGCAGCGGGGGAAGGAACTGGTCTGGGCGCCGGGAACCTTCCGCTACGTGATGATGGTGCTGCGGCACATCCCGCGCTCGATCTTCCGCAGACTGCCGATCTGATCGGCGACCGAACTCGGACATGGTGCCCGCGTGATCAGTGATCGCGCGGGCACCTATCGTCTGACGGAGTGACCCTATGAACCCGGAGGCGCCATGCGAGTAATCCAGTGCGACGAGCGCGGAGCGGTCCGTTGAGCACGGTGACCGCGGCGGACGAAGCGCCGCCGCGTCCCGTTGATCCGGCCCCCGCGCCGGGGCGCGGGTCACTCGTGGCACGTCAGATCGCGGCCGGCGTCGGCGAGGCCGCGCTCGCGGCGGTGCTCGCCGCCGTGGTGGCCGTCGTCGGGCTCGTCGCGTTCTCGCTGGTGCAGTGGCCCGCGTTCAACTCCTCCAACGTGACGCGGGCGCTGACCACGGTCGGGCAGGTCGGCGCTGCGGTCGTGCTCGCGGTCGCGATCGCGCTGCTGCGGCTGCGCAAGTGGCCCTGGATAGCGAAACTGCTGTCCTGGGTGGGTCTTTCGACGTTCGTCACGTTCACGCTCGGCATGCCGCTGGCGGCGACGAAGCTGTATCTGTTCGGCGTCTCGGTGGATCAGGAGTTCCGCACCGAGTTCCTCACCCGGCTCACCGATTCCGCCGCGCTGCGCGACATGACGTACGCGGATCTACCGTCGTTCTACCCCGCGGGCTGGTTCTGGATCGGCGGGCGGGTGGCGAATCTGCTCGGGATGGACGGCTGGGAAGTATTCAAGCCGTACGCGATCACGTTCCTCGCCGTGGCCGCGGTGGTCGCGCTGGTGTTGTGGTCGAAGCTGATCCGCGCGGACTGGGCGGTGGGCGTCGCGGCGGCGAGCACGGCGGTCACCCTGGCCTACGCCGCCCCCGAGGCCTACAGCGCCGTCATCGTGCTGCTGCTGCCGCCCGCGCTGGTGCTCGCCTGGGGGGCGCTGTATCGCCCGCTGGAGGGCGTGACGGAGGAGCATCGCACGGCCGGTGGCTGGGGCGCGGTCGTCGGCACGGGGCTGTTCCTCGGCTGGGCGGCCACGTTCTACACCCTCTACTTCCTCGTGGCGGCCTTCGCGGTGGCCCTGATGGGTCTGGTGGCGGCCTTCCTCGCGGTGCGTGCGCGGCGCGCCGACCGTCCGCGCCGCGCACGCGCGGCGACCGGGCCGACCCGTCCCGCGTGGCGCGCGGCGGCGCCGCCGCTGGTGCGGCTCGTGGTGATCGCGGTGATCGCCGGGCTGTTCGCGCTCGTCGTGTGGGCGCCGTACCTGGCGAAGGCGCTGCGCAGCGCGACGGCGAGCTCCGGGACCGCCCAGCACTATCTGCCCGAAGCGGGAGCGGAACTGCCGTTGCCGATGTTCCAGTTCTCCCTGCTCGGGGCGTTGTGCCTGATCGGCATCATCTGGCTGGTGCTGCGCGGCGCGTCGTCGCGACGGGCGCAGGCGCTGGGCATCGGGGTGGCGGCGATCTACCTGTGGGCGCTGCTGTCCATGGCCGCGACCGCGGCGGGCACCACGTTGCTGTCGTTCCGTCTGGAGCCGGTGCTGTTGGTGCTGCTGTCGGTCGCGGGCGCGTTCGGGTTCGTGGAGGGCGCGCGGGCGATCTACCAGGCGTTGAACGAGCCCGCCCGGTTCCGGCTGGTGGCGATCGTCGTCGCGACGATCGGCGCGTTGGCGTTCGCCCAAGACATCCCGCACGTGCTGACTCCGGAGATCACGACTGCCTACACAGACACCGACGGAGACGGAAAGCGAGCCGACAAACGGCCTGTGTCGGCCGTGTCTTTCTATGACGAAGTGGATGCGGCGCTCACCGCGCAGACCGGGCGGCCACGCTCGGACACGGTGGTACTCACCGCCGACACCAGCTTCCTGTCCTTCTATCCCTACTTCGGCTTCCAGGCGCTCACCTCCCACTACGCCAACCCGCTCGCCGACTTCGCGGGCCGG
Organism: Nocardia sichangensis; assembly: GCF_047200615.1. Classification (NCBI taxonomy): domain Bacteria; kingdom Bacillati; phylum Actinomycetota; class Actinomycetes; order Mycobacteriales; family Nocardiaceae; genus Nocardia; species Nocardia sichangensis. Next base: position 7,691 of record NZ_JBJZOK010000024.1, on the reverse strand, counting down.
GCGGCGACCATCGAGAGCTGGAGCAAGCTGAAGACGCCGCAGGAATTGATCGACGCGCTCGCGGCGAGCCCGTGGCGCGCACCGGACGCGTTCCTGTTCCGGCGCAGCGGCGACACCTACACACTGCGGCTGGCCAAGGACGTCTACCCGAACGACCCGAACGTGGCGCGCTATTCGGTGAGCTTCCCCAAGGAACTGTTCGCCGACCCGCGTTTCACCACCACCGACATCGGACCGTTCACGCTGGTCACCGTCCACCGCTGAAATCGCGGCGGTTGAACTCGCGCGCAGTGGATACCCCTCTCGTTTGTCGGTCCACGCACAGCGTGGTTGCAACGGAGGGCGCTGGCGAGGAGTGATGCGCAGGTGACACAGGCACAAGACGCCGAGACCGACCTACCGGCGGAATCGGCGACGGTCGCGATCGCGACGAAAGAGGCGACGGCGACCGGAGTGCTCACCACTCCCGCGCGTACCCGGCGGCTGCCCCGACTTCCGCTCGCCGATCTGCTCGTATGCGCCGGTTACCTGGCGCTGGCCGCGACGGTGCTGTCGGGCCAGTGGCGCGATACCGACAACGGATACCTGATCAAGAGCGGTCAGGACCAGACGATGTGGGAGTGGTTCTTCGCCGTCACCGCGCACTCGGTGGCCGCCCTGCACAACCCGCTCGGTACCGATCTGCAGAATTTCCCGGCCGGGGTGAACATGATGGCCAACACGGCCATGTTCGGTGTCGGCGTGCCGCTGACACCGGTCACCTTGCTTTTCGGGCCGACCGTCACGTTCGTACTCGTGCTCACCCTCGGTCTGGCCGGAACAGCGTTCGCGTGGTATCGCCTGTTCGTCCGCGAGCTCGTCCGGTCCCGGGTCGCGGCGGTGATCGGCGGACTGTTCTGCGGATTCGCGCCCGGAATGATCTCGCACGCCAACGCCCACCCGAATTTCGTCGTGCTGCTGTTGCTTCCGATCATCGCGGGTCTGCTGATCCGGATTGCGCGGCGAGCGGCCGCGGCGGAACGGGAACGGCCGGGCGGGCGGGTACGGGATGCCGCCGTTCTCGGACTTCTGGTCGCGACGCAGATCGCGCTCGGCGAGGAACCGCTGTTGATCTTCGCCCTCGCGTTCGGCCTGTTCGGGATCGTGTATTACGCGCATGCTCCGCGCACCGCGCTGCGCGTGACGCGAGTGGTCGCCCCGACTTTCGCGCTGGCCGCGGTGATCACGTTGGCACTCGCCGAGATTCCGCTGTGGTGGCAATTCTTCGGCCCGCAGAGCTATCGATCGATCGACCACGGCCCGATGGGCAACGACCTCGAAGCGCTGGTGCAGTTCCCGTCCGAATCGCTGGGCGGCGTGTTCGCGCCCGGCGCGAACGTGGCGATCAATCCGACCGAGCAGAACGCGTACTTCGGCTGGCCGCTGCTGCTGTTGGTCGTGTTCACGGTGGGAATGCTGTGGCGCGACCGCGTGGTGCGGGCCGCGGGCGTGGTGATCGCGGTCTTCGGCCTGCTGTCGCTGGGCGCGGTCGCCACGATCGGTAAACAGCCGACGGGCATCGATCTGCCGTGGCGCTGGGCCGAACATGTTCCGCTGTTGAACACCGTGCTGGAGAGCAGGATGAGCATGGCCGCGATCCCGGCCATCGCGGTGGTGCTCGCGCTGGCCAGCGACCGCGCGGTGGGGACATGGACGCAATCGGCGGTGGACTGGAAGCCGCTGGCCTGGTTCGCGGCGCTCACCGGTGCGCTGCTGCCGCTGATCCCGACCATCCTGCCGGTGGTCGAGCGACCGCCGACACCGGACTTCTTCGCCGACGGCGCCGTCCGCCGTTACGTCGGCGACGGATCGGTGGTCCTGGTGCCGCCGCCCCGGCCACCCGACGCACGGGCGCTACGTTGGCAGGCCGACGCGGGTTTCACCTTCCCGCTGGCGGGCGGCTACTTCGTCGGCCCTACCGGTACCAGCAAGAAAGGCATCTACGGTCCCGAGGCCCGTCCGACCACCGCTCTGCTGGTACAGGCCCAGGACACTGGAGTCGTACCGCCGATCGACGCGGGCGTGCGTACCCGTGCGCTGGACGATCTGCGGTTCTGGCAAGCCGACGTCTTGGTGCTGCCCGCGACGAAGAACGGCGAAGTGTTGCGGGAGACCGTGACCCAGCTGCTCGGATTCACGCCGACGCGGGTCGAGGACGTCTGGCTGTGGGACGTTCATTCGCTGCGCGCGTCGGGGGCAGTCGGCATCACACCGGGCGGTAGCTAGCATCAACCACCGTGCGACCGGACCGATCTTCTCCAGCGTTCACCCGTATCCGCTTGATCGCCCTCCTCTCCGGGCTTCTCGGATTCCTGCTGGCCTTGCTGACCCCGCTGCTGCCGGTGCGGCAGGATCGGGCGAGCCTGGACTGGCCCGAGTCCGGCGCCAGGAGCGTGGCGGCGCCGCTGGTGTCCTACGAGCCGCTGCGGTTCAGTGCGACGCTGCCCTGCTCGATGACCGGAGAGCTCGGATCGGGCGGCACGCTGCTGTCCACCGCCCCCGTGGCCTCCGGGCGTGCGGCTACCAAGGGCCTGGTGGTCTCGGTCGCCGACGGCGTCCTCTCGGTGGTGCAACGCGACATCCCGCTGTTGTCCGCGCCGCTGGCCGAGGTCGGGTCCTGCGCGACGATCCGCATCGAGTCGACCGCCGCCGCGACGACGGCTGAACTCACCGGCCTCACCCGGCAGGACGGCACGCCGTTCCAGTCCACGGTCGGCCGGGACATCCGGCCGCAGCTGGTGGGCGTGTTCACCGATCTGAAGGCCGATCGGCTCGCCGGAGCGCAGGTGCACGCGGACATCGACTCGCGTTTCTCCTCCACGCCGACGCCGTTGAAGCTGGCCGCAATGATCGCCGCCGCCGTGTTCACGCTGATCGCACTCGTCGCACTGCATCTGCTGGACACCGCCGACGGGCGCCGACCGCGCCGGTTCCTGCCCGCGCACTGGTGGCGGGTCACCCCCGCGGATGGCGTCGTGCTGGGCACGCTGGCGCTGTGGCACGTCATCGGGGCGAACACGTCCGACGACGGCTACATCTTGAACATGGCGCGCGTCTCCGGGCACGCGGGCTACATGGCGAACTACTACCGGTGGTTCGCGGTCCCCGAGGCCCCGTTCGGGTGGTCGTACGAGGTGCTGGCGTGGATGTCGCGGATCTCCGACGCCAGTCTCTGGATGCGACTGCCCACGCTGCTGGCGGGCGTGATCTGCTGGCTGGTGATCAGCCGCGAGGTGCTGCCCCGCCTCGGCGCGCGGGTGCGCCGCAACAAAGTGGCGCTGTGGACGGCGGGCCTGGTCTTCCTCGCGTTCTGGCTGCCCTACGACAACGGCCTGCGCCCCGAACCGCTGATCGCGGCGGGCGCGCTGCTCACTTGGTGCTCGATCGAGCGCGCCATCGCGACCGGACGGCTGCTGCCCGCCGCGGTGGCCGTCCTGATCGCCGCGTTCTCCCTCGCGGCGGGCCCCACCGGCCTGATCTGCATCGCGGCGCTGATCGCCGGTTCACGGCCGGTGCTGCTGATCATCATCAAGCGCGCTCGCGGCGCCGTCCCGGCCCGGACCGGGCCCGACGCCGACGCGGCCGCCGCCGGTTCCGCCGAAGCCGCGGCCGCGGTGAACGCCCCCGCGAAGGTGCGCGAGCCGTCCCGGGCGGGCGCGGTGTTCCGGTTCGCCGCGCTGGTCGCCCCCGGCCTCGCCGCGGGCACGCTGGTGCTGGTGGTGATCTTCGCCGACCAGACCTTGGCGACGGTGCTGGAAGCCACCCGGGTGCGCACGATCGTCGGCCCGAACGTCGCGTGGTTCGACGAGCGCACCCGCTGGGACTCGTTGCTCATGCTCTCGCCGGACGGTTCGCTGGCGCGGCGGTTCGGCGTGCTGGTGATGCTGCTGTGCCTGCTCGTGTGCGTGCTGCAAGTTCTGCGCAAGGGCCGGATTCCGGGCACCTCGCGCGGCCCCTCGGTGCGCATTCTCGGCATCGTGTTCGCATCGCTGTTCCTGATGATGTTCACCCCCACCAAGTGGACGCACCACTTCGGCGTGTACGCCGGACTGGCCGGATCGCTGGCCGCGCTCGCGGCGGTCGCGGTGGGCACCACCGGTATTCGCTCGCCGCGCAATCGCGCGTTGTTCGCCGCCGCCGTGCTCTTCCTGCTCGCCGTGACGTTCACCGGCTCGAACGGGTGGTGGTACGTGTCCAGCTACGGTGTCCCGTGGTGGGACAAGGCGCCGTTGATCGCGGGCAAGGGGCTGTCCACGTTGTTCCTCGGGCTGAGTGTCCTCGCGCTGCTGGTCGCGATATGGCAGCACTATCGCGAGCCGTACCGGCGTGAGCGGCCCGGAGCGCCACGGCGATTCGACCGGTGGGCCTCCGCGCCGCTGACCGTGGCCGCCGCGCTGCTGGTGATCTTCGAGGTCGCCTCGCTCGCCAAGGCCGCTGCCACGCAGTACCCCGCGTACTCGATCACCAAGTCGAACGTGCAATCGGTCGGCGGGGATTCGTGCGCGCTGGCGAACGAAGTGCTTGTCGAGACCGACACCGCCGATTCGCTGCTGCAGCCCTTCACCGGATCGCCTGCGGACGGCTTGGCCGCGCAGAACAAAGGATTCACTCCGAACGGGGTCGCGCGTGACCTCACCGCGGACGCGGAGGAGACGGTCACCGGCGGCGCGAACTCCGTGGACAAGGATTCGGAGAACAAGACAACCAATACCACCGGCGCGGGCACCGGCGGCGGCACCACCGAGCAGGCGGGCATCAACGGCAGCACCGTCGCGCTGCCGTTCGGTCTCGACCCGGCGAGAACCCCGGTGCTGGGCAGCTACCAGGAGGGCGAGCAACAGCAGGCGAAGCTGACCACCCAGTGGTACCGGCTCGACCTGACCGACAGCATGCGCAACGACCCCGCCTACCAGGTGCTCGCGATCACGGCGGCGGGCCGGATCCGCTCGGTGGACGCCGACGGTGTGCTCACCTACGGACAGGAACTGCACCTGGAGTACGGCGTCCGTGGCGCGGACGGCGAGGTGCGCACGCTCGGCTCGATCGATCCGCTGGACATCGGCCCCGCGCCGTCCTGGCGCAACCTGCGGGTGCCGCTGGACCGGCTGCCGGCGGAAGTGAACGCGGTGCGGCTGGTCGCGATCGACAACGACATCACGCCCAAGCAGTGGCTGGCCGTCACCCCGCCCCGGCTGCCCAAGCTGGCCACGCTGAATTCCGTGGTCGGATCGCAGGCTCCCGTGCTACTCGACTGGCACGTCGGCCTCGCCTTCCCGTGCCAGCGGCCGTTCGACCACAAGGACGGCGTGGGCGAGATTCCGCAGTGGCGCATTCTGCCCGACCGGGTCGGCTCCGACGCCTCGAACGCCTGGCAAGACGACATCGGCGGCGGCCCTCTCGGCTGGACCGGCCTGCTGCTGAAATCCCAAACCGTCCCCGCATACCTCGACCGCGACTGGGCTCGCGACTGGGGCTCCCTCGAACGCTTCACCCCCTACGACCCCACCGCCATTCCTGCCCCCATCACCACCACAACCCGAACCCGCACCGGCCTCTCCACCGACGACCCCATCCGCATCCGCTGACTCCGCGAGTGGCACACGGTGGAGCGGGCTTCTCGCGATTCGCCGCAGCCGTGTGCCACTCGTGGAGGGTGTCAGGGGGTGAGGACGAGGCGGCCGCGGAGGCCGCCGAGGGATAGGCGGGATTGGGCTTCTCGGACGGCGGTGAGGGGGTGGGTCGCCGCTACGCGGAGGGTTAGTTTGCCCGCGTCTACTTGGGTTACGAGGTGGTCGAGTCGGGTGCGGTCGGCGCGGACCAGGACTGTGTGGACCTTGGTGCCGCGCAACGGGATCGGGGTGTCGGGAACGCTGATCGACGCGAATCGCCCGCCGCCGCGCACCGCGGCGAGCGTCGCCGGGCCGAGGGCGGCCGCGTCCAGGGCGGCGTCGACGCCGCCGGGGACGATGGCGCGGACGGCATCCGGCAAGGATGCCTGGCGCGGAACGAAATCGGTGGCGCCCAAGGCGCGCACCGCGTCCTCGTCGGCGGGTGCGGCCGCGGCGATCACCCGGATACCCCGCGCCGCCGCGAGTTCGACCGTGAAGCCGCCGACAGCCCCCGCCGCGCCGGTGACCAGGAGCGTGTCGGTGGACGCGAGATCCAGCGCGTCGAGCGCCTGGAGCGCGGTGAGACCGTTGAGCGGGAGGGTCGCCGCTTGCACCGGCGACACGGAAACCGGAGCGGGCGCGACATTCCCGACCTCCAGCACCACATAGTCGGCCTGCGCACCGAGCGAGACGTCGAGCCGGTCGCTGATGCCGATCACCGCTTGCCCCACCGTGAACTCCGTGACGCCCGCGCCGAGCGCGTCGACCGTGCCCGCGACATCCCAGCCGACGCCCCACTGATCGCGCTGCGCGGCGAACGGCGTGCCGCCCACGCCCGCCCGCACCATCAGATCCACGGGGTTCACTGCCGCCGCCGCGACCGCGATGCGAACCGTACCCGGGCCGGGCTGCGGAGTCGGCACTTCCACGATCTCCACCAGCGCTTCCGGTCCCGGCCGGCGGACTACCACTGCACGCATGATGTTCCTTCCTGTCTGCTGCCGACCAATCTAGGAACGGTTACTATCCAATGGGTAGTAGTTACCCGAAAGTGCGTTAGAGGCAGCGAGGTGCTCCCGATGGCGACGAAGACCGCGGCGCAGCGCCGTGAGCTGGCAAAACAGCGGTACGACGCGTACATCGCCGAGTGCCCGACCCGGCAACTCCTGGACCGGATCAGCGACAAATGGGTGAGCCTCGTGTTGGCCGCCCTCGCCGACGGGCCGTTGCGCTACGGCGAACTGAACCGGATCATCGCGGGCGTGAGTCCCAAGATGCTCACGCAAACGCTGCGCGGACTGGAACGCGACGGCCTGGTGGAGCGACGGATCACCGCGGAAGTCCCGGTCCGCGTCGACTACGAACTCACCCCGCTCGGCCACAGTCTTCAGCCGGTCATGAGCGCGGTCAAAGCATGGGCGGAGACACGCATGGACGACGTGATCGCCGCGCGGGCGCGCTACGACCGCACCGTCCAATAAACCGGTTGTCCGGTCTGAAAAATATGCTCCCACCTGTGGCTATGCATCGCAGGACGAATCGGGCCGCTGGCCTTAATCTGAATCCATGACAACGGCATTCGATGAAATGGATCTGCGCGATCTTGTCGGACTGCTCAACGAAGAGGAACAACGGGAGCTGCGGCCTGCGGTGCTGCGCGTGCTCGGCCGCCTCCCTTCGCAAGAGGTGCTCCGGCGCGAGCTCGGCCTTCGGCTGAAGGTCTGAGCGCCCGGTAACGCACCGGCGACATACGGCAGGGCCGCCGCGCAGGATTCACCTGCGCGGCGGGCCCGGGGTGGTGGGGGCAAGGGGGTGTGTGCAGGGGGGGTGTGGAGCCCGGGGGGCCGGGGCCCGCCACCCAGGGGGGGGGGGGGGGGGGGGGTGGTTTGTTTATTGTGGTTTGGGGGTTTGGTGGGGGGCGGGGGGTGGGGGGGGGGCGCTTGGGGGGGGGGCGCGGGGGGGGGGCCGGGGTGGGGGGGGGGGGGGTGGTGGTGGCGACGGCGGTGTGGGGGGGGTCGGGGCCGGGGGAGCCGGCCGATCCGC
>NZ_JBJZOK010000023.1:0-145391 GCF_047200615.1 Nocardia sichangensis | reverse complement strand
GCGTCAGCGCCATGGAGCCGGAGAAGTCCTCGATCGGGCTGATCTCCGCGAGCACCTCCGCCAATCCGCCGGCGCCGGATTCGCCGCGCGCGGTGGCCCGTTCGCGCCAGGCGGGCGTGCCGATCAACCATTCGAACGAATCGGTCTGGACTTCCAGCAAGCCCGGAACTTCGAGGGGCTCACGGATCTTCGCGAACGAGAGCCGTTTCGGCGAGGGGGAGAATCCGGAATCGGCGGGCGTTGCGGCATAGACGTCGGTCTGACTCGAGACTGTCAAGATGCGTCCTTCCAGCACCTCATGACGCCCATACGTTCGCGTGGGCGTCACGGTATCTGCTTGTCCTGTGGGCGGTAATTCACATGGCGCACCGTGCTGGACCGTGTCCGAACATGACTCGACAACAACGGGTAGAAGGTGGCACGCAGACTGTGCCACTTTCCACGGTCAATTCGTATTTCGAGAGTTGGACAGCACGCGACCCGGCGCGAAGCCCTAAATTACACCCGATTTCGACCGATGTCGAGAGACAACAAGAAAGAAGACACGCCATTTCCTGTGTCTTCCCATATTTATAGTGACATCTCGATCCTTCGTTCGTCAAGTCTATTAGCGGTAATTCGCCAGCATTACTCGAGCGGGTCTCCTGCCGCGGCGGTCGCCGCCGGTGATGCGACCGGTTGCCTCGCCGCCCGCACGACCGTGGCCGCGGCGAGTGTGAGAACCGTGCCACACCACAACGCCTTCGCGGGCTGACCGGTGTGGTCGACGACCACGGCGGCGGTGACAGGGCCGAGCGCAGCGCCGATATTGAACGCCGTGGTGGCCAGCGCACCCGCGATCCTCGGCGCGGCGGGCGCCGAGGTCTGCACGATCGTCGTGATCAGTGTCGATCCCACTCCGAACGCGACCGCCCCGGACACCGTCGCCATGATCGCGACGCCGGGCAGTGCCTGCGCGGTCAGAGCGGCCAATAACCACACCCCGACGAGCCCACTCGTTCCTACGGTGACGATCCGCTCGCGATGACGGTCGCTGTGGCGGCCGCAGACCGTCACACCGACGAACGAACCGATGCCGAACAAGGCCAGCACGATCGGAACCCAGCGGCTGTCCGCTGTGGAGAGCCCTGCGGTGATCGAACCGAGGAACGTGAACCCCGCGAACGTCGCCGCGTTGACCAGCACCGCGACCAGCACCGAGGTGAGTACCGGCCGTTCGCCGAGTACCGCCCACTCCCGCAGCAAAGAGGACTCGGCTGTGGCCGGGCGATCACCGGTGCGAGCCGTACGGGGCACCATCGCCCACACCGGAATCACCGCTGCCCCGCTGACGATCGCGACAGCCCAGAACGCGATACGCCAATCCCAGAAGTGCCCCAGCACAGTGCCGGCCGGTACCCCCGCGATACACGCTACGGTCACCCCGGACACCACCACCGAGGTCGCGCGCCCCACCATCGCCGAGCCGACCAAGTGCGGCAGAGCGGCCAGCGCGATTGCCAGGAATCCCGCGTTGGCGACGGCGGCGACGACCCGCGTCATCAGCAGTACCGTGAACTCGCTGGTCACGGCGCCGACGACATGAGCAGCGCAGAACACCGCCAAGAACGCCGCTATCGAGTGCCGGACCGGCAACCTGCCCGCCGCCATCGCCATCACCGGCGCGCCGAGCACCATGCCCGCCGCGAACAGTGAGGTCAGCAGACCGGCGGTGCCGAGCGAGACTCCGACATCGACGGCGATCGCCTCCAGCAACCCCGACACCATGAACTCGGACGTGCCCTGCGCGAACACCGCGACAGCCAGCACGAACACCACAATGGGCATAAAAGGAACTCCCCGGATACAGGGCGCGACAAAGCGCCCGAGATGGTCGCGGAAATCGGGTGAACCGTCACCCTCCGCGGAGAGACCAGCTTCGTCCGGCGTTGCGAAATAACCACTCGGTCGCGCTACGACCAGCGGTTTCGCATTCACAACGCCGCCCGGCGCGTATGCCGGGCGGCTACCGTCTGGACGACTCCGGGGAATTCACGACCACACCATAACAACGCGTGCAGGCGCGGCCAACGCGATTTTTCAGTGACCCCGTAGGCGGGCTATGGCGGCGTGGTTCGCGGACGGATCGAGCGTTATGGCCGCCGCCCACACATGCGCCGCTACGGCGCGCTGGTCGAACAGGGCTATCCAGGCGTCGATGCACTGGCGGGTGTCGCCCACCGAGGTGGGCGTCGGTCCGAGTTCGGGCAGGTGGGTGTACGTCAGCGACGTGTAGGTGCGTCCTCGGGCGTCGAATATCGTTGCCGCGCAGATGGGATCGGCGGTGGCGCGTTCGCTCGATCGGCCCGCGGCCGCAGCCTGCATCGCCTCGTGCGGGCTGGTGAATATCTCGCCCACCGTCAGGTAGGCGAGCCCGAACGCCCACACGCGGCCGGTGAATCTCCGGATCAGCCATTCGGCCGAATCCAGGACGGGAGAGCGTTCGGCGTCGGGATCGAGGACGATCTGAGTGTGGGCCGCGTCGTGCGCGGTGGCGCTTCCGGTGCGGGCGAATCCCCAGAAATGCACGGTGTCGCGGTCGGCGGCGTCTGCGCGACGCTCGGCCAGCATGGCCGCGAGTAGTGAATCGATCGTGGCGCTGGGTGGGTATCGGATGGCGGAACTCGTCGGCTTGCGCGACTTGTCCTGTGGTCGATTTCGTCGATCGGGCATTTTCGCTCTCTGGAGTGGGCGTGGAATCGGTCAGGCGAACTCACCCGGCTGGGGCGGTCCGGGAGGATCCGTGGTGCGTGCTCCGTGTGCGGGCAGCAGAATGTCCCAGAACTCGATGCGCAGCGCGTCCCACAGCCGGAAGTGGCGCGGGAACCATTCGCGGACCTGCGCCAGATCCGGCAGTGCGCGCTCATCGAAGGCGACGAATCCGTTCTCGCCCAGCGGGATCGGCACGGTGTCGCCGTTGTTGCGCAGCCGGTAGGCGGGTGTGGGATCGGCTTTGTCACGCAAGGACACGATTTCGATGCGACTGCCCACCACTCGCCAGCCGGCCTGTGCGGTTCCCGTTGTCGTCCGATGCAATCGGCTCATCCCCGGAAGGATTCCGGTGGGGCCGCCAACGCCGACAATCGTTCCAGCACTGCCTGAATGGTGTGCACGTCGAGTATGCGGTCAGCGTCGCAGGTCTCGTCATATGACGGAAAGCCGATCCCTCGTGCGGCGGCTCGTTCCCGGTGGCTCACCGCCTGCGGTATCAACCGTCCCGCGAGAACCAGCGTGCGGTACGCTGCCGCCTTCCACGCACACCGGTCGATCCGGCAGGTCAGGTGCGCCCGCATCTGCTCGTGCGCCGATTGCACGTCGGCATAGCGGCAGATACCGGGCGGAATCAGCAGGGCATCCGGTGCCCCGCGACCGCCGCGTAGGCGCGACTCGGTGCCGTGACCGGTGGGCCCGCTGCCGCGCGTAGTCGGCTGTGATGCGCGGGAATTCGTGACTGCATCGAGTTCTGTTCCGTGTTCTTCGGCCATGTGCATATGCTGCGAACGTGCTCACGACGGGGAGCTCGAATCGGCCGGTGCCCGGCAATCGGCGTATACGCGCCGAACGGTTCCCGAGTCGGCGCACGTCGATTCTCGCCGTGGGAAAAAGCAGGTCACACCGTGGGACAGCAGGGGAGGACACAGCGGAAATGGTCGGTACCAAGTCGGACGTCAGCCGGACGACGCTGCCGCGTCGCCAGTTGGGCCGCGCACTGCGCGACGCGCGTCAGGCCAACGGCTACACCCTCGAGCAGGTAGCCGAGGTCCTGGAGATCAGCCGATCCGCGCTGGGACGGCTGGAACTGGGGCAGAACGAGAAGATCAAGGTTCGGGACATCGAGTTCATCTGCCAGTACTACGGGTTGCCGGATGAGCGGACGGAATATCTGAAATCACTTGTGGACCAGACCAATGCGAAGGTTTGGTGGCAAGACTATCGGAGCCTGATCCGGCCGGGGTTCAACACTTATCTTCATCTGGAGGTGGCGGCAGCTGAACTTCACTTTTTCCAGTCGCTTATCGTGCCCGGGCTGTTGCAGACCGCCGATTATGCGCGGAATGTGGAATCGCACCCACCGAGGGTCACCTTGGAAGATGTGGAGAGGCGTGTAGCTCTGCGAATGAAACGATCCGCGATACTAACGCGCCGCCATCTGCCGATGCGAGCGGAGTTTTTGCTGCACGAGGCGGTGTTGCATACCGTGGTGGGCTCCAGACGGACAATGGCTGGACAGCATCGACATATTGCGGATTTGAGTGTGCGAGAGAATATTTCGATCCGCATCGTGCCCTTCGCCGCAGGCTTGCCTTCGGGAGCGGCGATACCGCCGTATATAATCCTGGACTTCCTGCGCGAGCCATCGGTTGTTTACACCGAAGGAGCCGTAGGAACAATGATTTTCGAGCAGCACGACGATGTAGCGAGATTTCAAACTATCATGGACGCCCTTCGTGGCGCTGCTCTGCACGAACAGCCCTCGAGAGACCTGTTGCGTACCATGGCGAGGAGATACGATCAGTGACTTCTGAGCTACCCAGTGCGCAATGGTTCAAGTCGAGCTACAGCGATGGTGGCGAAGCGTGTGTGGAGATCGCTTGGTTCGACGCCGGTCTGGTTGGCGTCCGTGATTCGAAGAACCCGACCGGCCCGGCGTTGATCCTCAGGCCGGGCCAATGGGACGCCTTCATCGCATGCGTCACAACTGGCGCGTTCGGTCCGCACTCTGATGGGTGAAATCGGAGTAGGCGACAAACAGCCCGGACCTCGGCCCGCAGCCGATGTCCGGGCCGTATCTGTCACGACACTGACGGAAGTAGCACGCTACTGGCGCATCCGGTTCAACGGCGGCTGAGCCAGACTGCTGCCAGCGGGTACGGGGCAATAATCGGAGTCCCAGCGATATTCACCGTTCCGCTCCAAAGCCCTTGCCGGGGGTCGATGTCATGCAGATCGAGCCCAAGGGGCACGAAGTCGAACGAAACGTACGTCTCGTCAGGGCCGACCGGCGTCTGATGCCCTCCCCGGCTGGACCCGCCACAGGCCAGCTCCACCGTCCTGCCATCCACAAAGACTTGCAGATCGCAGTTCTCGATCGGCGACCCGATTACATTGGAGGGACCCCGCCCGATGTGATAGGTACCAGGCGGGATAACACCGTTGCGCGGAAACTCCGGATCGTCAGCGGAGGCGACGGCGGGAGCAACAGAGAGTGCGGCGGCAGCGAGCGCAAACCCGGCCACGATCTTGCCAAACTTCATCGTTCCAGCTCCTTGAACAATTCGTCGAACTCAGTCGTATGTCCTAGCTTTCGTCGAACTCGTTACTGCCTTGCCACCATAGATTGGGCCCCAAACTCTGTACGTCCCAACAGGGAGAGGACCCCGCCGCTTCCCGGGCACCAGTCTCCCGGCCGCATCACACCTGGCACGCGCAGAACGCCTCTGGACCAGCGCGACCAAGGAGCGCCGCGCTGCTCGTCTGCTACTGTTGGCCCACTTGAGTCGTCACGGGTCGAGAGGGTGGGGATGAGTCATCGAATCCTGTTGGCACTGCTCATCGGAGCGCTGGCGACCGGTGCCGCGGGATGTGAAGACACCACGAGCGGATCGCCTGCGACGGGTTCCAGCACCACAGCGACACAGGCGCTGTTCAACCCCTGCACGGGGATTCCCGACGAGGCATTGCGGGCGGCTGGGGTCGATCCAGCCACTGAGGAGCCTGGCATTGCAGGGGTGCACCAATCTGGCTGGGAAATCTGTAACTGGGATGGACCCAGGTACTTCATTACTATTTTTTCCACTGGTCGCACGGTTGCGGAGTTCGAGAAAAAACCGGGAAACGTAGATTTTCAAGATGTCACAGTGGCTGGTCGCCAAGGCCGGCAGTTCCGGGTCGAGGGCGCCTCGAAGTATCTGGATTGCGACGTACTCTTTCCGGCGACTCAGGGGGTCGTGCAGCTCAAGGTTCTGAACCGGGCAGGCATGGATGGTCTCGAGGACCCGTGCGCAGTCCTGCAACGTGTTGGCAGGTCGATCGTGCCTGCGCTACCGCATTGATCAGGGGGTCATATGAGCGAGAACAACGCGGACCTGTGGAGTGGGCTAGCGGGCCGCGCACGGGCCGGGGAACTGTACCTCGATGACGAGAGTGCCGCGTATCACTGCGCGAAAGCGTGTGACCAGCGTATCGCCGACTTGCAAGGAATGCGAAGGTTTACCGCTGTTGCGCAGAGCGTTTCCGGCTTCGGCGATTTTGCCATGGCGGAACAGCTTGTCGGTAAGTTTCTGAAGCAGGCTACAGCAGACCCGAATTCGATCGACCAGATCATCCTCGAACACATCGAGACCGTGAAGAACATGCGCGAGGTCATGGCGATCTCGTTCAAGCGCATCACCGGGCAGGACATCGAGAACGCGACGAAGTTCGCGAACGCAACCGAGCAGCCGGGCTGATCCGCTCGCCCGCACTACCAACGAAGAAAGTCCAACAGAAAAGGAACATAGTTCCAATGCAGCATGAGGATTTGATGCGCCTCCTGGATGAGACCGACCGTCAGATCGCAACATTTCGCGCCCGCGTTCGTGGAGTAATGTTCGAGGTGGAGGATGAGTCGCATACTGCACACTCCAGTGACGGCCGGGCGATTGCGGTGGTATCTGGCGACGGTAGCCGGATCAAGGACATCAGCCTTCCCTACGGGCTTGGCGATACGAGCCGACCGGCATGGGCGCTGACCGACGATCTGAATACCGTGTGTCAGGCGATTGTCGATGCTGTTAACAGCGCCCGGCGCACCGCTAGTGTGAGTGTATTCGAGAAGCTTCGCGACGAGTTCCCTGAAGCATTCGACTTGCTCACCGATTTGCAGCCGTAGCGCCACGCTGCCCAGTAGTGAACTCGATCATAGCCGGGTACTCCGTTGGGCGGTGCGCTCAGAAGGATGAACGAGGATGACTGACTTCGACAATATCTACGCGATGGTGCAAGAGATAAACCGCGAGTGGGACCGGGCGGTGGTGGCTATCCGCACTCGCGACCACAAGCCGGAATCGCCAGTCGAACTGCGCAATGTCCAGATCGTGGACAGATATGACGGCACGCAATTCGGGACAGTGGTAATCGATAACCGAGGCATGCTGCACTCTATCCATCTGGATCCATCCGAGGTATCGAGGGCCAGCGAGAACCATATTCTCGGGGCAATCGTAAGTGCCATAAACTCGGCTATCGGGAGCGATCCGCTCACCGCAACTGGAGGAGGGTCCGGTGACTGACTTTCATGTCTGTCCGAAAGCTTTGAGAACACAAGCCAATGAGATCAGATATTGCTCGGGTCATTACAACTCGTCGGCGCAGCACATTGGAGAGCACCGTATGGGCGACTATGCGCTCGGAGTCTTCGGGCGTGATATCGCGGATGTCTTCAATGACGTGCTTGCCGATGTTCACGACAAGCTCATGAAAGGCAAGGTGACCATCGAGTCGGCGGGAAATGGTTTGGCTGCCTGCGCCAACATATACGAGAGTGTGGATGCAGCATATTATCGCGAATTCGGCTACATCGATGAAAGCGTCGGGTACTGACCATGGGTGGAAAGACCATCAAAGGATATCCGATTCCAGCTGATAAGAACCCTGATAAACTTCCGGAGGAGCTTGTATTTCCGTGGGGTCCAGCGAGTACGCTGGTCACCTTCGCTGAGAAGGTGGGTGTTCCAGGAGTCCGCGAGCAGGTCGATACGATCCATAGCATGCTCGGAAATCCGAACCAAATTCCGCCTATTACCAGCGCGTGGCGAACCTCTGTCCAGGAGCTCACTGCTGCGATCGACGGTAGTGATCGCAGCGTCGGGCTGCAGACAGCTAAAGAGAACATTGGCGGCCGATGGAATGGTACCGGCCGCGAAGCAGCGGTGGCGTATGTCGATCGCCTTATCAAGACAACCGAGGACACTCGCAGTGTCGTCAGGGATATAGCTATTCAGATCGACTCTTTCAGGTCGATCATCGTGGACAATTACACTAAGGCGATCTCTCATATAGCCAAATATGCGTCGATAATCCTGAACTATGCCGGTGGTGTATTAGAGGTTGTAGAAGGCTTGCTCGTCTTCGACTTCGATCTCAAGAAAAATACCGAAAATATCGTGAAGGCGCTGGACGATTTCATGCAAGAAGCGTCCAAGGTGATCAATGACGTTATTACCTTCAGAAGCGATATCATGAAGGAACTGGAGGCAATAAGGACTAGGGCGGCGGAGATTGCTGTCCCGGCGGCCATCGCGCCTGTAGCTCTGGACTATGAGAGCTGGAAACCGCGTAAGCCGACAGGACCGGCGTTCGGATAAGCAATGAAAACAAGACCTCTGCCCCGCGTCCTGCTCGGGATATCAGCTGCTTTGGCGATATCGATCGCTGGATGTTCGAAGTCCGAGACACCTTCGGAGCCAGCTCGTTTCGGGTCGCTTCCCAAAAATTGCGCGGGTCTGGCGCGGCCGATAGATGCGGCACTACACCAGTTCGCCGGCCGGTTGCGTAATGAGCGAGGTGAAGATGATTTCGAAGAATCTGACTTGCCGCCGTCGCCGAGTCCACGGTACGTACGCTTTCTAATATGTAACATTTCATACGGTGATTTGTCTGCGCCACAGCGTCACGAGTCCGGTGACAGACCGCGAAGTCGATTTCTGGCCATCACGTTCACTGTCGATTCTTCGCCGGGTACTTCCGTGTCTCATGCCAGTGAGTCGTTTGGCCGGTATTGGGATGGTTTCAATCGCGACAAGAAGGCGGTGAACGGGATCGGTGACGAGGCGTTCACGGGAATTGAGCAGCGATCTAGTGATAAAGTTGTCGTCAAGACCGGTTTTCGAATCAGCAATCTGACCGTGGACGTCTTTGCGACGGGATCGAATTTCTCCGGAACCGATGATGTGAGGACCGTGGAGTCGTCGCAGCTGTTCTCGGACGTGAAGTCCGGTGCTGAGTCCCTTGCTAAGGCACTTGCCGACAACATCGACGAGATCATGCTGGCGAGGTGATCTTCAAACGATGATCAACTGTGGTCTATGACGGCTTGAAACGCGCAGGCATCAATAGAGGGGGATGGTGAATGCATATGGCAGGCTCGGGTCGGTGGGGTTCTCCTGGACTGCCCCACGCCCAGAAGTCTCTGGACCAGCGCAGGCAGCCGGACACCGGTTGGCCTTCTGCTACTGTTGGCGCACTTGAGTCGTCACGGGTCGAGAGGGTGGGGATGAGTCGTCGAATCCTGTTGGCACTGCTCATCGGAGCGCTGGCGACCGGAGCCGTGGGATGTGAAGACACCAAGAGCGGATCACCCACGACGAGTTCCGGCACCACTGCGGCCCAGGCTCTGTTCAACCCCTGCACGGGGATCCCCGATGATGCGCTGCGGTCGGCGGGTGTTGATCCGGCCACCGAGGAGGCTGGCATCGCGGGAGTTCCGCAGTCCGGCTGGGAGATCTGCAATTGGGAGGGGCCCAAGTACTTCGTCTCAGTGTTTTCTACTGCACGTACAGTTGCCGAGTTCGAGAAGAAGCCCGGCAACATTGAATTCCGCGACGTGACAGTTGCTGGTCGAGTTGGTCGGCAATTCAAGGTAGAAGGTGCATCGAAGAACCTACTCTGCGACGTAGTTTTCGCTGCTCGGCAGGGAGCGGTCCAACTGCGGGTCTCTAACAAGGCAACGATCAGCAGTCCTGAAGATCCTTGTGTGATCTTGAATCGGGTCGGCGATTCTACTGTGCCGCTATTTCCGCATTGATTGGGGAGGGAGTCGTATGAGCGAGGCTAACGCAGCGACCTGGCGTGTACTGGCCGGCCAGGCTCGTGCAGGCGAGTTGTATCTCGACGATGAGAACGCCGCATATCTCTGCGCCAAGGCATGCGACGAGCGCCTCGCTGATTTGGGTAGGCTCCTCTTCTCGGCGCAGGGTGCTCAGAATGTCTCTGGCTTCGGCGATTTCACCATGGCAGAGGGCTTGGCGAAAAAGTTCCTGAAACAGGCGAGCGGTGAGCCACATTCGATCGACCAAGTCCTCCAAGAGCACATCGAGACCGTGAAGAACATGCGTGAGGTCATGGCGATCTCGTTCAAGCGGATCACCGGGCAGGACATCGAGAACGCGACGCAGTTCACGAACACCACCGAGCAGGTGCGCTGATGGGCAACCCGTTCGACTCTCTGCGAGTCTTCGATATGGGGGAACTCGGTTCGACGATGCTTCGCAACGTCACCAATTGGATATCGGGTGAGGAGTTGCAGCCGGACGTCGATGTGGCCGGGGTGCAGGACAAGTACAACCGGCAGCGCGACGGTGTGCGAGGCCGGGCCTCCGATGTCGGGTTCCAGGGCGAATTCCGGCCGAGGGAGGTCCTCGACGCGGATGAGTTCGAGCGGCACGATATCGCGACGCTGCGTGGCAAGGTCGATCAGATCGATTTGAAAGCGGTCGGTGACCTGGCGACCGCGTGGAACACCATCGCCGATCGGCACCAAACCTCTTTGGACACCTTTACGAAAGCCATGGCGCGGGCTACCGACGACAGTGTGTGGCGGGGTGAGGCGCGCAATGCCGCAGCGAGTGCGGTCGGCGACTATGCCGCACAAGGTGCCCAGGTTTCGAACGCGGCCCGGCTGACCGGCAACAAGCTGGCCGAATTGCTGACCGGGCTGGAGCCGACCAAGCAATTGGTCCCGCACGCGCCGGAACATCGCAGCGGAATCGGCAACGCTCTCGCCTTCGTCGCCGGGCGGGGATGGCGCAATGACGATGTCGCCGAGTACAACACGAAGACCGAGGCAGTTCGCGTGTTGAGAACCGTCTACGCTCCGGTCGTGATGGAGTCCGATACCAATGTGCCGGTGATTCCCCGTCCGGCGACCACCGCGAATCCGGGTGGCATCGGTGACGGCAGCGGCCCGCGAGGCACGAACACTGGCACCGGTAACCCGTCGGGAACTTCGTCGCCCAGCTCGGATCCCTCCGGTACGAACTCCACCGAGGACCCGACGACTCAGTCGAGCAACCAACCCTCGGACGACGCCTCGAAAACATCGGAGTCGACAAGTACCGACCCGGCGTCGACTACGCAGGACTCGACCACACCAGCTTCCACCACGCCCTCTTCGACAACGCCTGCCTCGACGACTCCTACGAGCACATCGCCGAGCAGTCCCGGCAGTCCGCACTCGAGCACACCCGGCAGTCCGGGAAGTCCGGCCGGTCCCGGTGCACCCGGTGTCTCGGTGCCGTCGAAAGGCACACCGAACAGCACCAACGCGGTTCCGGCCGCCGCGCGGACCGGCACCTCTCCCGGCCGCGCCGGTGCGAGCGGAATGGGCGGAATGGCTCCGGGTGCGCGCGGCGGCAAGTCCGACGAGGAATCCACCAAGGGCATTCCGGATTACCTGATCACTCAGGAACACGGCAATGAGCTCATCGGCCTGGACGAGTTGCCCGGGACGGTACCGCCGGTCATCGGGGACAACCCGCGATAAGGACGCCCATGCCCGAGGTGCAGAACTGGCGGTTCACCGCGCTCGAATTCCGGACGCTGTGGGAGTCCACCGGCCGGGACGTGCTGCCATATCCCTTGCAGCACCAGTACGTGACGGAATTTCGGTCGGAGAGTCTGCGGTTACGGCAGGCAGCGGCGCAGTCGTTGCGCCCACGCATCGATGACGAGTTGTTGCGGGCAGTGGAGGTGCTGCTGGCGCCGGAGGCCCGGGTGGAAGTGGCCGGGTTCGCCGGTAAGCGTCGCAACCGCAGGCTGCGGGCGCATGCGGGGGTGCACTACGAGCACGGCGCGGTCGCGGTGCAGGAACCGGGACCGGACCCCGAACACGGCGGTGACGTGGTGCTGACGCTGTTACCCGCCGGTGCGGTGGCGCGGGCCGTGGTCGACGTTTTCCCCGTCTGCGGCCCGGGGCAGGGGAAACAGTTGCAGGCTTCCGCGAAGGAGTTGGCGCGGCCGAGGCCGCCGGTCCGCGACGCTTGGCGACCGACGCCGCGGGAGGAGTTCGAGCGGTTCTTCACCCGGGCAATGACGTTGATCGGTCACGTCGGCGTTTACGCGATGGGTAGCGTCGACAACCGGCATACGCACGGCCGCAAAGATTTCCAGCTCAACGACGTCGAAAACGACGGCCGCTACGTCACTTTCGGCGCGGATCTGCTGACGATCAAACCCACCACCGCCGAGCGCGTCGCCGCCACCTTGCAGCAAATGATCAGCAGAACGGTCAAGGAAGTGCGCGACGGGGTCCACCTACCGTATTGACCGGAGTGGCCGGGCGCGCCCTCAGGACGAAGTCGGGACCCACGGTCCTGAATCGAGTCGGTGAGTCGATCACTGCCGGGTTGCACGACGAAACCGAACGTCCGCCCATCGTCCCGGTGCAGGCCGGGACCCGTTGCCGGACCCGGGATTTCACCTGGGCGACGGGCGGACGTTCGGTTGTGGGGTGGGCGGCTCCGCCGGAGGGGGCGGCGGAGATGACGCCCGTGTCCCGCGGGGTCCGGACCGCGGGACAGGCCGATCGGTCAGACGTTCGCGTAGGCCAGCGAGGGGACGCGCTGGATGGCGAACGAGGACCGCAGGTAGAACCACCAGGTGATGGCCGCCATCACCAGGAACGCACCGGCGTAGGCCCAGAACGCGGGGGCCATGCTGTGCAAGTGGGTGTTGGACAACCGCAGCGCCTGCTGCAACAGCCAGCCACCGGAGGCGCCGACCGCGCCGATGACGCCGATCGCCGCGCCCGCCTGACGTTTGGCCGAGGCGGCGGCTTCGGTGAGGTCGAGGCCGTGCTCGGCGGCGTACTTCTTGGACTCCGCGCTGAAGATGGTCGGGATCATCCGGTAGGTCGAGCCGTTGCCGATGCCGGTGAGCACGAACAGCAGCAGGAACGCGATCAGGTACAGCGGGAAGCTCTTCAGTTCCAGCCCGGCCATGATCAGCGCGACCGCGACCGCCATGCCGCCGAAGACGTACAGGGTGATCTTCGCGCCGCCGACCTTGTCCGACACCCAGCCGCCGAACGGACGGCTGAACGACCCGACCAGTGCGCCGAGGAACGCGAGGTTACCGAGCGTGGTGATCCAGCCGATCTTCGCCAGGTCCGGGAAGTTGGCCTTGATCAGGGTCGGGAAGGCGAAGGAGAAGCCGATGAACGAGCCGAAGGTGCCGATGTAGAGGATCGCCATCACCCAGGTGTGCCGGTTGGTGAGCGCGCGCCGGTAGGACTTCCCATCGGACTTGGCGGTGCCGATGCTGTCCATGTAACGCAGCGCGCCGAACGCGGCGGCCAGGATGAACGGCACCCAGACCAGCACCGAGAGCGTGATGCCGAAGCGATAGCCGCCCGGATCCTTGGCCATGATGTGCGTGCCGAGGGTGATCAGCAACGGCAGCACCAGCTGGGTCTGGGCGACGCCCAGGTTGCCGCCCGCCGCGTTGATGCCCAGCGCCGCACCCTTCTTGCCCTCGGGGAAGAAGAAGTTGATGTTGGCCATCGAGGAGGAGAAGTTGCCGCCTCCGACGCCCGCGAGCGCCGCGAGCAGCAGGAACACCCACATCGGCGTGCCCGGCTGGTTGACGAAGTAGGCCAGGCCGAGCGTGGGAAACAGCAGCATCCCCGCACTGAAGACGGTGAACGCCCGGCCGCCGAACCGGGGAACGGCGAAGGTGTACGGAATGCGCAGCGCGGCGCCGACCAGGGTGGGGGTGGAGGTCAGCAGCAGCGCGTTGCTCACCGCGGTGGGGTTGCCCTTGCCGAGCCCGGCGAGGAAGTCGAATCCGGCGGCGCCCATGCTGGTCACCACGGTGCCCCAGATGACCCAGATGCTGAAGCCGAGATTCTCGGCGAACACGGAGAAGATGAGATTCTTGCGCGCGGTTTTCGCACCGCCGGATGCCCAGAACGTCGGATTGTCGGGATCCCAGTGGTCGAGCCACCGGCCACGTTTCTGATATTCGAAAGTCGTTGGCTGCGACTGCTGGCCGGTGGCTGCTACGGCGGTCATCGGCTTCCTCTCGATTCGGCTCGACCGGCCCTCATCGCGGCGCAGTGCCGCCGGCGGCTGTCGAGTGCCTAGCTACGGTCGAGACAAAGGTATGAGCCGCTTGTTGCGTCCCCGTGGCCCTCGATGACGTTCCCGGCAAATCCGACTCACATTGCGCGGCCGGGAATGGTGACCACTTGGTTACCTGACGCCGTTTACCGCGCGTCCGGATATTCCGCGATGAGAGAGTTGAGGAAGCAGCGTGTCGCGGAGGCGGCCCGTTCGGGATCGCCGTCGATCACGGCGTGCACGAGCGCGGCGTGTTCGTCGGTATAGGAGTCATCCGATTTGGCGGTCCGCGCGCGGATCACCTGTTCGATGATGGGCAGCAGCGAATCGTAGAACTCGAGATACACCGCGTTGTGGCTCGCGACGACGATCGCGCGGTGCAACTGGACGTCCGCCTCGATCGCGGAGGCGGGGTCGTCTTCCCATTTCTTGTCGCGTTCGGCCAGCAGGCGCAGCAGGTTCGCGATGTCGGAGTCGTCGCGGCGGCGCGCGGCCAGGCCCGCGGCGGTGACGTCCAGCGCGAGGCGCAGCTCCAGCACGTCGCGTTCCTCGGCGTCGGCGAAATATTTGCCGAGAGTTCCGCCGAGGTCCGATGCGGCGATCACGTACGTTCCGGAACCTTGGCGACGCTCCAGCATGCCGGCGTGCACGAGGGCCTGGACGGCCTCGCGCACCGTGTTGCGGCCGGTGCCGGTGAGCTCGGTGAGCTCCGGCTCCGTGGGAATGCGGGAGCCGATCGGCCAACGGCCGGAACGGATTTCGGCACGCAGCTGCTCGGTGACCTGGGCGATGAGGCTGGTGCGCCGGACGGGTTGCACCTCGACAGAGTACCGCCCATCACAAATCGTTGCCGCACTTCATCCGGTCATCCTATGATTTCTCGGTGTCTGCGACCCTTCCCGAAACCGAGGCTCGCCAGGAATCCGTCCTGGTCGAGCGCCGTCGACGTGCGCTGATCGAGGGCCGGGCGCTGGTCCTGGCAGCCATCGTGATGTCGGCGCTCACCCTACGAGTCGCGGTCACCGCGTTCAGCCCGCTCGCCGAGCGGATCGGCGCCGAAATCGGTTACGGCACCGCCGTTGTCGGCGTCTTCGGGATGCTCCCCACCGCCATGTTCGCGCTGGCCGGGCTGCTCACCCCGGTCTTGGCGGTCCGGCTCGGGCTGGAGCGCACCGCGCTGACGGCCATGCTGATGGCGGGCGCGGGCATGTCGATCCGGGTGCTGATGTCGGGCACCGCCGAACTGCTGGTGTTCTCCGCGCTCGCCCTCGCGGGCATGGGTATCGGCAACGTGGTGATCCCGCCGCTGGTGAAGCGGTACTTCCCGGATCGCCTGGCCGGGATCAGCTCGCTGTACATAGTGATGGTGCAACTCGGCACGGTCGTGCCCGCCGTCACCGCGGTCCCGGTGGCGGACGCGCACGGCTGGCGCGTCTCGCTCGGCGTGTGGGGTCTGCTCGGCTTCGCCGCTGCGGTGCCGTGGGTGGCGGTGCTGCGCGGCCGTCGCGGGCACGACGGCGCGGACCGCACGGCCGTGCCGGTGCGGGAGCCGCACAGCGGGCGGGTGTGGCGTTCGCCGATCGCCTGGGGCATGGCGGGCATGTTCGGCATGACCTCGCTCACCACCTACGCGATGTTCGCCTGGTTGCCAAAGATCCTGAGCGAGGCCGGTGCGAGCGCGGCGTACGGCGGAGCCATGGTCGGTCTGTTCGCCGTGGTCGGCCTGGTCGCCGCGCTCAGCGCGCCGACCGTGGTGGCCCGATTCCGTAATCCGTTCCCCGTGGTGGTGGGTTGCGCGGCGCTGTTCTTCATCGCGTTCGCCGGGCTGCTGGTCGCGCCGATGGCGGCGCCGATCCTGTGGGTGGTCGTGCTCGGCCTCGGTCCGAGCACCTTCCCGATGGCGCTGACGCTGATCAACCTGCGCACCCGCACGCCTGCCGGGTCGGCCGCGCTGTCCGGCTTCACCCAGGGCGTCGGCTACGCGGTGGCCTGCGTGGGTCCGCTGTTGTTCGGCGTGCTGCACACGGCCACGGGCGGCTGGCTGGCTCCGTTCGCGATGCTCGGCGTCGCCGTGCTGGTGCTGCTGGCCGGTGCGTGGCAGGCGTGCAAGCCGCGCGTGCTCGAGGACACCTGGAATTGACGCGCGCGGCCGTCGGCCGGAAATCTCACAGTTCGGGTTGCGCGGCTGTGCGAACGGGGTCAGGATGGGCGCATTCGAATTGTGCGGAGTAGCGCGCGTCACACCTCACCGGTCGGCGAATTCGAGATAAGCCTTTTCGTGACGCACGGAAACTGTTGCGTCACATGCCTGAAACATTCGGTCGAAACTCACCTCCCGGAACCGGTAATCGTGAGCAACCGTTGATTTGACGGTCATTTCGCGCAGCATTTCGGCAATACCCATTTCCTACCGTGGGGCCAACCGACTTTGGGAGGCCCCGTTGAGCACGCTGACGCGTAACCGTCTGGAAGCGCTGGGACGGACGAAGATCCGCAGGCCGCATCTCGATCATTGGGATGCGGAGGACGTCGCCGCTTGGGAAGCGGGCGGCAAGGACATCGCCCGCCGCAACCTGATCTGGTCGGTCTTCGCCGAGCACGTCGGCTTCTCGGTCTGGTCGATCTGGTCGGTGATGGTGCTGTTCATGCCGACCGACAAGTTCGGCATCGACCCGGCGGGCAAGTTCTTCCTGGTCGCCATGCCGACCCTGGTCGGCGCGTTCCTGCGGATCCCGTACACCGTGGCGACCGCGCGCTTCGGCGGGCGTAACTGGACGGTCTTCAGCGCGGCGATGCTGCTGATCCCGACGCTGCTCACGCTGTACTTCGTCAACCAGCCCGGCACCTCGTACACGACGTTCCTCGTGATCGCCGCGTTCGCCGGCTTCGGCGGCGGCAACTTCGCCTCCTCGATGACCAACATCAACGCGTTCTACCCGCAGCGGCTCAAGGGCTGGGCGCTGGGCCTGAACGCGGGTGGCGGCAATATCGGCGTTCCGGTGATCCAGCTGATCGGCCTGCTGGTCATCGCGACCCTCGGCAATGGCTACGCCTCGCTGATCTGCGCGGTCTACCTGGTGCTCATCGCGATCGCCGGCCTGGGCGCCGCGCTGTTCATGGACAACCTGCCCAACCAGAAGGCCGACCTGTCCTACATGCTGACGGCGCTGAAGGTGCCGCAGTCCTGGGCCATCGCGTTCCTCTACATCGGCACCTTCGGCTCGTTCATCGGCTACAGCTTCGCCTTCGGCCAGATCCTGCAGATCAGCTTCCGCGCGGGCGGCGACACCGTCGCGCAGGCCACGCTGCACGCCGCGCAGATCGCGTTCATCGGCCCGCTGCTCGGCTCGCTGGCCCGGCCCTACGGCGGCAAGTGGGCCGACCGTATCGGCGGTAGCCGGGTCACCCTCTATGTCTTCGGCGCCATGATGGCGGCGGCCGTGCTGGTCACCGTGGCCAGCACGGCCGCCGACAACCACAACGGCGTGGCGGGCGGCGGTGTGATGACCGCCCTGGTCGTCGGCTTCATCGCCCTGTTCGTGCTCTCCGGCATCGGCAACGGGTCGGTCACCAAGATCATCCCGTCGGTGTTCGAGGCGAAATCCAAGAGCCTGGACGCCACGCCCGCCGCACGGGCGGCCTGGTCGCAGAACACGTCCGGCGCGCTCATCGGTTTCGTCGGCGCCATCGGCGCACTCGGCGGCGTGGGCATCAACCTGGTGCTGCGCACCTCCTACGCGTCCACCAAGTCCGCGACCACCGCGTTCTGGGTGTTCATGGCCTTCTACGTGGTCTGCGCCCTGGTGGTCTGGGCGGTGTTCCTGCGCCGTCCCAGCCTGCGCGGCCTGCCCGCCGATTCCGAGGTCGTGACCGAAGCCGAGACCTTCGTCCTCGAAGCCGAGGCCGGTCAGTCCCAGTCCCCGTCCGCCGGCTCGGCCCGCGCCTGACACCCGATCCAGTCCAGGAGGACCCACAGATGAACCCCACAGTCGCTCGCAAGACCGCGGTGGTCGTCGGCCACGGGATGGTCGGGCACCGGTTCGTCGAGGCGCTGCGCTCGCGCGACACCGAAGGCCAGTGGCAGGTGATCATCCTCAGCGAGGAGCAGTTGCCCGCCTACGACCGCGTCGGCCTGTCGTCCTACGTCGGCGCCTGGGACCCGAGCGCGCTCGCGCTGCCCGGCAACGAGTACGCCGGTGACGAACTGGTCGAGCTGCGGCTGGGCCAGAGCGCCGAGTCCATCGACCGGGCCGCGCGCAAGGTGACCACGTCCTCGGGCGACATCCTCGCCTACGACGCGCTCGTGCTGGCCACCGGTTCCTACCCGTTCGTGCCGCCGGTGCCCGGCCACGACAGCCCGGAATGCTTCGTCTATCGCACCCTCGACGACCTGGACGGTATCCGCGCGGCCGCCGAAGCCGCCGGTTCCGGCGCGGTGGGCGTGGTGGTCGGCGGCGGCTTGCTCGGTCTGGAGGCCGCGAACGCGCTGCGCCTGCTCGGGCTCACCCCGCACGTGGTGGAGTACAACACCCGGCTGATGCCCGCTCAGGTCGACGAGGGCGGCGGCGCCATCCTGGAGCGCCTGGTCACCGACCTCGGCTTGTACGTGCACACCGGTGTGGGCACCTCCTCGATCGAGGCGGCCGACAAGGGAGTGAAGGTCACCCTGTCCGACGAGACGGTGATCGATGCCGGGTTGGTCGTGTTCTCCGCCGGTGTCCGCCCGCGCGACCAGATCGCCCGCGACGCGGGCCTGGAGGTCGGTCCCCGCGGCGGCATCGTCACCGACCTGGGCCTGCAGACCTCCGACCCGAACATCTGGGCCATCGGCGAATGCGCCGCGGTGGAGGGCGTGTGCTACGGCCTCGTCGCGCCGGGGTACACCACCGCGGAGATCGTGGCCGACCGCCTGTTGGGCGGCGCGGGCGAGTTCCCCGGTGCGGACATGTCGACCAAGCTCAAGCTGCTCGGTGTCGACGTGGCCAGTTTCGGTGACGCGCACGGCGTCACCGAGGGCGCGCTGTCGGTGGTGCTGCACGACGCGGCCAAGGGCACCTACGCCAAGCTGGTCGTCTCCGATGACGCGAAGACCCTGCTCGGCGGCATCCTGGTCGGCGACGCCACCGCCTATTCGGCGCTGCGTCCGCTGGTCGGCCGCCCGCTGCCTGCCGAACCGGCCGCGCTGATCTCGCCCGCGGGCGCCGAACTCGGGGCCGACGCACTGCCCGACGACGCGCAGATCTGCTCCTGCAACAACGTGTCGAAGGGTGCGATCTGCGGGGCGATCGCGGAAGGCGCCTGCGACATCCCCGGGATCAAGAGCTGCACCAGCGCCGGAACCTCCTGCGGCGGTTGCGTTCCCATGCTCAAGAAGCTGCTCGAGCAGTCCGGCGTGGAGATGTCCAAGGCGCTGTGTGAGCACTTCGAGCAGTCGCGTGCGGAGTTGTTCCAGATCGTCCAGGTCACCGGCATCCGCACCTTCTCCGGCCTGATCACCAAGTACGGCAAGGGAACCGGCTGCGACATCTGCAAGCCGACCGTGGCGTCCATCCTCGCCTCCACCTCGAGCGACCACATCCTCGACGGCGAGCAGGCCGGGCTGCAGGACACCAACGACCACTTCCTGGCCAACCTGCAGAAGAACGGCACCTACTCGGTGGTGCCAAGGATGCCCGGCGGTGAGGTCACCGCCGAGCAGCTGATCACCATCGGCGAGGTGGCCAAGGAATTCGGCCTGTACGTGAAGGTCACCGGCGGTCAGCGCATCGACCTGTTCGGCGCGCGCGTCGAGCAGTTGCCGCTGATCTGGAAGCGGCTGGTGGACGCGGGCATGGAATCCGGTCACGCGTACGGCAAGTCGCTGCGCACGGTGAAGAGCTGCGTCGGCTCCACCTGGTGCCGCTACGGTCAGCAGGACTCGGTCGGCATGGCCGTGCTGCTGGAGAAGCGTTACCGCGGGCTGCGTTCGCCGCACAAACTGAAGCTGGCGGTCTCCGGTTGCGCCCGCGAATGCGCCGAGGCGCGCGGCAAGGACGTCGGCGTGATCGCCACGGAGAACGGCTGGAACCTCTACGTCGGCGGCAACGGCGGTCTCACCCCGAAGCACGCCGTCCTGCTGGCCGGTGAACTCGACGACGAGACGCTGATCAAGTACATCGACCGGTACCTGATGTTCTACATCCGCACCGCTGATCGTTTGCAGCGCACCGCTCCGTGGCAGGAGGCGCTGGAAGGCGGCATCGATTACCTCAAGCAGGTCATCTGCGAGGACAGCCTCGGCATCGCCGAGGATTTGGAGGCGGCGATGGCTCAGCACGTCGCCGGCTACCGCGACGAATGGGCCGCGGTGTTGGAAGACGAAGAGAAGCTGTCTCGCTTCGTGTCGTTCGTCAACGCCCCGGAGGAAGCCGATCCGACGATTTCCTTCGACGAATCCGGGGAGCGGAAAGTTCCCGTCCTGCTCGGACTGCCGGAAGTTCCGGTCGCCACGCAGGGGAAATGACCGCTTAACCGCATGGAAACAGAACGTCGGTACCAATGAGTAAGGCGTTTGGAGGATGACACCGATGACCGTGATCGATACCCCCGGCATCGCCGCAGCTACCACCACTGGGTGGACGCAGGCCTGCCGTCTCGACTACCTGATTCCCGGCCGCGGCGTTGCGGTGTTGCTCAAAGGTGGCCGACAGGCCGCCCTTTTCCTGCTGGAGAACGGCATGCTGTATGCCGTCGGCAATATCGATCCGATCGGCCGGGCGGCGGTCATGTCGCGCGGTATCGTCGGCGACCGCGGCGGGGCGCCCGTCGTGGCCTCGCCGCTGCTGAAGCAGGCCTTCTCCCTGGTCGACGGGCGTTGCCTGGACGACGAATCGGCGATGCTGCCGGTGTACGCGGTGCGCGTGGACGACGGCATCGTCTCGATTTCCAACGAGCCGGTGGCCACCGCGCTCGCGTCCTCGGATGGATGAACCCAATGACAACAGTTGACGCGGGCGCGAGCCTGGCCGGATTCACGGTGGGCATCACGGCGGCCCGTCGGGCGGAGGAATTCGCCACACTGCTGGAACGCCGGGGCGCGAACATCGTTTCCGCACCGGCAATCCGCATCATCCCGCTCGCCGACGACAACGAGCTGGAGCGGGTGACCCGGCAGTTGGTCGCCGATCCACCGCAGATCACCGTGGCCACCACGGGAATCGGCTTCCGTGGGTGGATGGAGGCCGCCGAGGGTTGGGGTCTCGCCGAGGACCTGCGCGCGACGCTGGGGACCACTCGGATGCTCGCCCGCGGCCCGAAGGCCAAGGGCGCTATCCGCGCCGCGGAACTGCGCGAAGAGTGGTCGCCGGCCTCCGAGTCGTCCGCCGAAGTGCTCGATCACCTGCTCGCCGAGGGCGTGGAAGGTGTTCGGATCGCCGTGCAGTTGCACGGGGCCACCACCGAGTGGGAGCCGGTGCCCGACTTCTGCGAGGTATTGCGTTGCGCGGGAGCGGATGTCGTTCCGGTGCCGGTGTACCGCTGGGTGCCGCCGGACGATCAGGGGCCGATGGACCACCTGATCGAGGCCATCGTCACTTCGGGCATGGACTGCGTCACCTTCACCAGCGCCCCCGCCGTGGCGTCGATGTTGATGCGCGCCAAGGAGACCGGGCTGCTGGAAGGGCTGCTGTACGCGCTGCGCGGCCGGGTGCTGCCCGCCTGCGTCGGCCCCATCACGGCCGCGCCGCTGGAGGAACTCGGGGTGCCCACCTCGATGCCGGGCCGAGCCAGGCTGGGGGCGCTGGCCCGCCACGTCGCCGAGGAACTGCCCAGGCGGGCCAACCGGATTCACGCCGCAGGCCACATCATCAGCGTGCGCGGCGCGTGCGTAGTGGTCGACGGTGAGGTGCGTCAGCTGGCGCCCGCGCCGATGGCACTGATGCGCTCGCTGGCCCGCCAGCCCGGCCGGGTCGTCTCGCGCGAGGACCTGCTGGCCGCGCTGCCCGGCGGCGGGGACGACACGCACGCGGTGGAGACCGCTATCGCCCGGCTGCGCGCCGGACTCGGCACGCCGAAAGCGATCCAGACCGTGGTCAAACGTGGGTATCGGCTCGCGCTGGACCCGGCGGAATGTATCGACAACAACCCACGGCCCACCGCGACAGGAGGACCACAGGTGCCCGGTGTCGGAATTCCGACCCGGGCACCTCGGTACATCCAGACTGCGGGGAGCTGGTGACCGCGCCCGCCCTGGTGCTCGTGGCCCACGGGACCCGCAGCACCAAGGGCGTGCAGATGATCGCGGCGCTCGCCGAGGCCGTGACGAAGGAGCTCGGTGCCGGGATTTCGGGGCCCGGCACCGAGACGCCCTGGGTGCGTACGGCATTCGTGGACGTCCTCGGTCCTTCGCCTTCGGAAGTGCTGCGCGATCTGGTGACCCCGGCCGGGGAATCCGTGCCCGCCGTGGTGGTTCCGGCGTTCCTGGCCTCGGGTTATCACGTCTACCAGGACGTGCCGCGCGAGGTCGCCGAGAGCGACCATCCCGCGGTGACGGTCACGCCCGCCATGGGACCGGATCCGGCGCTCGCGCGGATCATGGCGATGCGTCTGCGTGCCGCGGGTTGGCGTGAGGGTGACGCGGTGGTCTTCGCCGCCGCGGGCTCCTCGGACGCCCGGGCCCGCCAGGATGTCCGGCGCGCGGCCGCGCTGCTGGCCGAACACCTCGGCGTTCCGGTCCGTATCGGCTACGTCGCGACCGGTGCGCCGCGGGTGCCGGAGGTCGTCGCGGAACTGCGCGCGGCGGGGACGGACCGGGTGTTCGTCGCCTCCTATCTGCTCGCGCACGGTCTGTTCCAGCAGCGTCTGCACGAGGCGGGCGCGGACGGCGTCGCCGAACCCATCGGCGTGCACCCGGCGGTGGTCCGCTTGATCGCCGAGCGCTATCGGGTCGCAGCGGGCGAGTTGGTGCGGGCGCGGGTTCGCTGAGCATCGGCCGTCCACCGCGGAATCGGTGGCGCGAGGACGCGAGCTGGCGCGATCTATGCCGTTCGATCGATTCGAGTACCGGTAGTTGCCGCGCCGAAAAAGCAATGTTCGGCCTATCTCCTGGTAGCGGGCGATTCGTTGGGTCGGGCCAGCTGGAGTTCGCGGAACTGGACGTTTCCTGCTGGCGCAGGCGGTTCGCCGACGTTTCTGTTCCGGCTGGCGTGTGAGTATCCGAGCGTGGCGCGGGTGATCCGGCCGAGACCGGAGACGGTGGTGCGCCAGGTCGCACACCCATGCCCAGCAGGAACCCGTGACCGTCGGCGCACAAGGTCACGCCGAAGCAATGCGGCGAGCTGAACGCGCTGCCAACCGTTCCTCGCCACGATGGGCCGCGTGAACCGGCAGTTGCCGCTACTCTCCTCCACCGATCCGCAGATCCGGGACGAGTGGATCGGCAGCCTGTTCCGCGGCGAGCGCATAGGGTGGGCCGCGGCCGCGGGCGGCGATCGCGCAGGTCAAGCCTAGTTGCGCGGTGGCGTGGCCATCGAGCCCAGAAAATCTCGAGAAATTGGTCCGCCTCGGATGTCGAGAACGTCCGGTCGGCTCCGTCCCAGGGATACGAGCGGCTACGGACATGTCGCTCGACCACCCCGACGTAGGAGCGATCACCATGCGAGCGACCGAGATCACCGAGATCCTGAACCGTCCGATCAGCCAGGAGCTGCTGGCCCGCGACCTGACCCGGCTGGCCTATGTCGCCACGGATGGCACACCGCGCAGCATCCCGATCGGCTTCACCTGGAACGGCTCGGAGATCGTGCTGTGCACCACGAAGAACGCCCCCAAGTTGTTCGCACTGCGCAAGAACCCGATGGTTGCCCTGACCATCGACACCGAGGTCCACCCGCCCAAGCTGCTGCTCATCCGCGGGCGCGCTGAGCTCGACGTCGTCGACGGCATCCCGGACGAGTATCTCCAGATGAACGGCAGCTACGAGATGACACCCGAGCAGCGCGTCGAGTGGGAGGCCGAGGTCCGCTCGCTCTACGACGGCATGGTCCGGATCGTCGTCACCCCGACTTGGGCGAAACTCATCGACTTCGAAACAACACTGCCCAGCCCGGTAGAGGAGTTGATTCGGCAACGGGCCGAACGTCAGCATGCCTGAGAGCGACGCGGCAAGAATGGGCCCTACCGATCCAAGGAGAAGATGATGGCCAAGTATCTGCTGCTCAAGCACTACCGAGGCGCACCGGCATCGGTCAACGACGTGCGGATGGACCAGTGGACCCCGGAAGAACTCGCGGCCCACGTCCAGTACATGCAGGACTTCGCCGCGCGGCTCGAGGCCACCGGCGAGTTCGTCGACAGTCAAGCGCTCTCCCCGCAGGGCACGTTCGTCCGCTCGGACGGCGAGGGCCGCCCGCCGGTCACCGATGGACCGTTCGCCGAGACGAAGGACCTGATCGCCGGCTGGATGGTGATCGACGTCGAGACCTACGAGCGCGCCATCGAGCTGGCCGCGGAGCTGTCCGCCGCACCCGGTGCGGGCGGGAAGCCGGTCCAGGAGTGGCTCGAGGTGCGGCCGTTCCTCACCGCGCTGCCCACGGTCACCGAGTGAACGAGTCGCTGCTGCGGGAACTCGTGCCCGCGGTGATCGGTGTCCTCGTCCGGCGCGGAGCCGACTTCGCGTCGGCCGAGGACGCCGTGCAGGAGGCGCTGATCCGCGCGCTGCGAAGCTGGCCCGACGATCCACCGCGCGATGCGAAAGCTTGGCTCGTCGCGGCCGCCTGGCACAAGTTCCTCGATGTCGCCCGGACCGAAACGTCGCGGCGCGGGCGGGAACTCGCCGTGGAGGTCGAGCCGCCGACCGGCCCGGTGCCGGGCACGGACGACTCACTGTGGCTCTACTTCCTGTGCGCGCACCCGTCGCTGTCGCCCGGCTCGGCCGTCGCGTTGACGCTGCGCGCGGTCGGCGGCCTGACGACGCGGCAGATCGCGACGGCCTACCTGGTGCCCGAAGCGACCATGGCACAACGGATCAGCCGGGCCAAGCGGCGTCTCGCTGGGCTGCCGCTCGATCGACCCGGCGACCTGGCGACGGTGCTGCGCGTCCTCTACCTCGTCTTCAACGAGGGTTACGGCGGGGACGTCGATCTGGCAGCCGAAGCGATCCGCCTCACCCGTCAGCTGGCAGGCTCCACCGACGAGCCCGAGGTCGCGGGCCTGTTGGCGCTCATGCTGCTGCACCATGCCCGCCGCGCGTCTCGCCTCGGCCCTGGCGGTCGCCTGGTGCCGCTCGGTGCACAGGACCGATCACGTTGGGACACCGGCCTGATCGCCGAAGGAGTGACGATTCTGCAAGCCGCGCTGGCTCGCGACCGCTTGGGCGAATACCAAGCGCAGGCCGCGATCGCCGCCCTGCACGCGGATGCGCCGAGCGCCGCCGAGACGGACTGGGTGCAGATCGTGGAGTGGTACGACGAACTACTGCACCTCACGGGTAGCCCGGTGGTGCGACTCAACCGCGCGGTCGCCGTCGGCGAGGCCGACGGACCGCAAGCCGGCTTGGCAGAGCTGAGCGAGGTGGATTCCGATCTGCCCCGGTACACCGCCGTTCGCGCCTATCTCCTCGAACGCGCCGGCGACCTCGAGCAGGCCGCCGAGCTGTACGCCGAGGCATCCCGAGCAGCCACCAGCGCGCCGGAACGCGACCACCTCACCCGTGAGGCGGCGCGGGTGAGGCAGTCACTGCGTTCGTGAGCACGGGTTGCTCACCCACACGGAGTCTGCTCCCCTCGCTGCTGTCATCGGGAGTCTCCGAACCTGTGGGGTATGCCACTACAACTCATATACCCCCATGGGTATAGTCGGTTATGCCCCCAGGGGTATGTCGGAGCAGGTTGAGTGCTGCGATTCGTACAGCAGGGAAAGGGAGCGCCGATGCGGCCGACGACATTCATGGGGCAGGACCGGGTCGACGCCGGCAAGTCGGTGCGGCCCGGCGGCCTGCTGGCGCGATGGGGCGCGATGATGGCAGGGCGGGCCCGGATCGTGTTCGCGGTGTGGCTGTTGTCGCTGGTGGCGCTCGGGGCGGCGGCGCCCGGCGTGTTCACCTCGCTGGCCGGAGCCGGATGGCAGGCCGATGGTTCGGAGTCGGTGCGGGTCCGTGAGCTGGCCCAGCAACACTTCGGCGGGAATTCGTCGGCGGCGGTGCAGGTAGTGGTGCATTCCGACACCGAGACCGTCGCCGATCCGACGATGCGGCAGACATTGGGCCGGATCTCGGCGATCTTCGCGGACGATTCCCGCTTCGGCGCCGTCGTCCCGCCGCAGCCGGGCATGACGATCAGCCCGGACGGCCACACCGGCATCCTGATCGCGGGTGCGAACGCCCCCACCGACGACATGGTGAAGGCCGTCGACGAGCACAAGGCGGCGCTGACCGCGCTGTCCGGGGACGGAGTCGAGGTCTATCCCACCGGTGCGTCGGCGTTGTGGAGCGATTTCAACAGGGCCAACCACGAGGCGATGCTCGAGGCCGAGCTGTTCTCCTGGCCGGTCACGCTGGCGATCATGGTGCTGGCCTTCGGCTCGCTGGTCGCTGCCGGGCTTCCGCTGCTGCTGACGGTGGCCGGGCTGGTCGCCTCGGCCGGTGGTCTGGTGCTGCTCAACCACCTCACGCCGATCTCGGTGTGGGCGATGAACTTCGCCATGATGTTCGCTCTCGCGTTGGGCATCGACTACGCGCTGTTCTTGGTCGCCCGCTTCCGTGACGCGCTCACCAAGTCCGCCGATTCCCGTTCGGCGGTGGCCGAGACCATGGCCACCGCGGGCAAGGCTGTCGTGCTCTCCGGGTTGACCGTGCTGGTCAGCCTGTCGGCGGTGCTGCTGGTTCCGGCGCCCGCGGTGCGCACCATGGCCGTGGGAATCATGCTCGCGGTGGTGTTCGTGCTCGCCGCCACGCTGACGTTGCTGCCTGCGGCGCTGGGCGCGCTGGGTGGCCGGATCAACGCCGCGGCACTGCCGTACGCGACCCGTCAGCAGCATCGCTCGCCGCAGTTCGCCCGCTGGGGGCAGCTACTGCACGATCACCCGTGGCCGTTCGCGCTCGCGGGGCTCGGTGTGCTGGCGGCGCTGGCGTTGCCTGCCACCGGATTGCAGGTCGCGATGCCCTCGATCCAGGTCGTGCCCGCCGACGCGCCCGTGCGCCAGGGCTACGAACTGGTCCAGCGTCAACTCGGCGAGGGCGCGCCGGGCGCATTGCAGATCGTCGTCCCCGAGGCCGAAGCCGCCCGCACCGCCGAGTCGGCAGCCACGACCGACGGCATCGCTACAGTCACGCCGCCCGCGCCCGCCGCGGATGATTCCGGCCTGGTCATGATGCAGGCGCTGCCCGCCGTCGATCCTTCCGACGACCGGCTGGGCGGCATCCTCGACGACCTGCGTGAGCGACTGCCTGCCGATGCCCTCGTCGGCGGCGCACCGGCGGAAAACCTCGACTTGCAACAGGCGCTCGACGACTATCTGCCGATCGTCGTCGGGGTGATCCTCGTCCTGGGCTTCGTCCTGCTGTTGGTGGCGTTGCAAGCGCCGCTCATCGCCGCGCTGGGCACCTTGGTCAGCCTTTTGTCGACCGCGGCCGCGTTCGGTGTGGCGAAGCTGATCTTCCAGGACGGTCACGGCGCGGGCCTGCTCGGCTTCGGTCCGCAGGGATTCCTCGACGGTTGGGGACCGGTGTTCTTCTTCGCGATGATCTTCGCCATCGCCATGGACTACACCGTGTTCCTGTTGGCCACGGCCAAGGAGCACTACGAGCGCTCGCGAGATCCCCGGACGGCGGGCATCGACGGGCTGGCCCACTCCGGCCGGGTCATCTTCGCCGCAGCGGCGGTCATGGTCGCGGTGTTCTTCACCTTCGCGCTGGCCGATCCGCTTCCGCCGAAAGAGATGGGCATCATCCTCGGCGTCGCGGTGCTGCTGGACGCGGTGGTGGTGCGCTTGGTGTTGCTGCCGGTCGCGCTGCGCTTGACCGGTAGGGCCGCGTGGTGGTCCCCGGCTCGGCTGCGCCGGATTCTGCCCACCGTCAGTTTCGCCCACGAGCGGACAGGGTCGGCGGATGATACCCCAAGGGGTATTGTGAAGACTAAGTGAGAGAAGGAGAAACATCATGGTCGGCGACGAAGACGCCATCGCCTCGGTACTCAATCGGCTGCGCCGCGCGCACGGCCAGCTCGCCGGAGTGATCGCGATGATCGAGCAGGGCCGGGACTGCAAAGACGTGGTCACCCAGCTCGCCGCGGTCTCCAAGGCACTGGACCGAGCGGGTTTCAAGATCGTCGCTACCGGGCTGCGGGAATGCCTCGCGAACCCCGACGCCGAGACCGCCGATCCGATGACGGTGGATCAACTGGAGAAACTGTTCCTTGCCCTGGCGTGACGCACGCGTTCCGCGAGGGCGTGATCTGGAGAAGGATGACCGATGATCGAATCCAGCTGGCCAGGTGAATGGACCATCGCACGCCTGGTTCCGCTGCTGGCCGGAACGTTCGTGCTGCTCGGCACCGTACTCGCCGCGACGATCTCGGCGTGGTGGCTGCTGCTTCCCGCCCTGGTCGGGGCCAATCTGCTGCTCTACAGCGCCGTGGGCTGGTGCCCGGCCACCCTGCTCATGCGCCGCGCCGGCATTCCCGCGGGCGCCAGCCCGAATGCGCGCTGACCGACATCGACGCACTCGGCGGCCGTCGAATCGGCGGCGGCCGACAGAGCCTGAGCGGCGCTGAACCGGCCGCGGTTCGCGGGCGGGCCGGGCGTCGGATCGCGTGCGCCCGGACGATTGGGCCCGCCCCGTTCGCGTCGGCAATGAGTCGGTGCGGTCGAAAGTTCGCGGTCAGGAAGGCTTCTTCCGACCGGTGTAGGGATTCGCCGGATTCGACACGACGAACTGTGACCAGGTCTGCGTGCCGTCGGGATGATCTGGGCATGTGTTCAGCCCGGCCCGGAACGTGCTCCCGACTCGTCCCGGAACGGGGAGCGGGACGATACGCCGGGGCCGATGTCGGACACCCTGCCAAACCCGCGCCAACTGTGCCATCGTCAGCACCTCCGGACCGCCGAAGTCGGGTGCCCGGCCGAGCGGCTCGCCCACGGCCAACTCGGCCACCCGCCGCGCCACGTCGGCGGCGGCGACCGGCTGGAAACGAAAGGTCGTGGGCAACGGCGCCACCGGCCATTTCTCGACGGTCCGCAACAGCGCAGCGATCAGCTCGTGAAACTGCGTCGCCCGCAGGATCGTGTGCGGGACGCCGCTGTCGACGACGGCTTGCTCGCAGGCCAGCTTGTTGCGGTAGTACCGGAACGGGATCCGGTCGATTCCGACGATCGACACGTAGAGCAGGTGCCGAACCTCCCGTGCATGCCGCAGCAGGTTCTCGGTTTGCTCGAGGTCCGCGCCACCCGCGCGACGAAAATCCGAAGCCGCGTGCACGATCACTTCGGTTCCCGCCACCGCCTCCGCCACGCCGACACCGGTTCGCAGGTCGCCGACGTGCGTGCCCGCGCCAGGGCGACGGGACAGTACCCGTACGTCATGGCCCGCTTCCCGCAACCGATCGACCACTTGTCTGCCCAGCGCGCCGGTTCCGCCCGTGACGAGAATCTTGGTCATGGACCACTTCTACCGCCGAAGTCCGCGGGAACGTGCGAGGCCGTCGTCACACGGTGCGTCGCCCACGACATTCGCGGCATGACGTGGTGACCGAACGCCGAATCCGCCTGTCCTCGTCTCATATCGGCGAAAACGATTGCAGGACTGATCTTCTGGTATCGAGCTCCGAACGCTGACGCGGTGGTTGAATCGATGTCGAGGCGAGTGCAGGAGCCGCTACGATCGGGAGAGGGGACCTGATGCCGGTGGGAGGCGTGGCTCGTGGTGGCGCGAACGCGGTAGGACGCGAGGAGCGGTTGTGCGTGCGGGGCTGAGGCGCCGCACCACCCGTGCGGACACCGGATACGGCGCGTTCCTGTCCTACAGCGGCGAGCGGGACCGTGCGGTGCTTCCGCTGGTCCAGAACGCGATCGAGAAGCTGCCACGACCCTGGTACCGCTTCCCGCGAACGCGCATCTTCCTCGACTACAGCGGTGTCCCGATCGGTGCCGAACTGTGGGGCAAGATCGTCGCGGGCCTGTCGCGTTCCGAGTGGCTCGTCGTGGTGGCTTCACCCGAGGCTGCCGGCTCCAAATGGGTGGACCGCGAAATCGAGTGGTGGCTGGCGAATCGGTCTCCCGAGACGATATTGCTGGTCCTCAGTGCCGGGTCCCTGTTCTGGGACGAAGAAGCCGGGGATTGGGACCGGGCGCGCTCGACCGCCCTACCGCCACGCCTGTTCGGTGTTTTCGCGTCCGAACCCGTATACAAAACGCTCAAATGGCGTGCGGACGCGAACGGAGTCCCGCGTCCGGACATCGACGCCATCGCGGTCGGGATCGCCGCGGTCATTCGCGGCGTCTCCGAGGCCGACGTCAAATCCGAGGGTTACCAGCAGACCAAGCGGAACTTGCGCTGGGCGAGAACCGCCATCGGCGCGTTGGTCATCTTGCTCGTCGTGGCGCTGATCGCGGCGGTCGTGGCTCGGGTGCAGAGCAATCGCGCAGAGGAGCAGGCCAAGATCGCCACGGCGCGGCTCATGGCCTCCGTCGCCGACACCAAGATGGCCACGGATGTCCGCGCGGCCCTGCTGCTGGCCGTGGCGGCGTACCGTCTCGACCCGAGTCCACGTCACCGAGCCGCCCTGCTGCGCGCGAATCTGGCCAGTCCGAAAGTCGCTCGTTACGTGGCGGCACCTGCGGAGGTCACGGCCTTGCAGAGCAGTGCCGACGGTCGAACCGTCGTTGCCGGGCTCGCCGATGGACAAGTCGTGACATGGGCGCCGGGAGGCTCGGTGACGACCTCGGTCGCGCGTTTGCCCGGCGAGATCCGCTCGCTGGCCGTCGCCGCGGACGGCCGGACGGTTCTCGCCACGGATGGCGCCTCGATCACACTGTGGGGCAGCAACTCCGGTCGGCCGGACTTCGGCGTGCCCGGCGCGAGCGAAGTCGATGTCGTCGCCGTATCCGCGTCCGGGAAGTTCGGTGCGGTCCATCGCAAGGAGACCGAGGCGGCGGAAGGCACCCCGGGGACGGTCGACATCATCGACAATGCCGGTGGACGGGTTCTCTCGTCACATCCGATCGACCGAGCGGTGACGAGCATGGTGTTCACCGACGACACGGCGTTGCGTCTACTCGAAACCGACGGCAAGGTACGGCAGATCTCGCTTCGCGGCGGCGCCGACCGGGATCTTTCACCTCTCGACACCGGGCCCGCCTGCGGCGACGGCCAAGACGTCGGGGAATTGTCGCCCGACGGGTCCTCGTTCACCTGCGCCGTCTTGCCCGGTATTCCGGCGCCGGTTTTCCGGCTGCGTCCGACTCCGAGCGCTGTGCGCCCAGAGCCCGGATATGTGGGCGTCGCGATGCCGAGGCGATCGGCTCCCGCCGTGCTCAGCCGCTCGGCGCGGATAGCGGCGGTGCCCAGTGCCGACGCCGGGTTCTATGTCGGGCCCGTCACCGGCGAGCCGAGGCCTCCGGAACCGCCACCGCTGATCACCGGTACCGCCGTCGATTTCGACCGGAAGCTACTGCGTTTCCTCGGGACCTCCGAAACGCAGCTGGTTTCGGCGTCCGGGCGACTGATCACCCTGTGGGATCTCGCGCAGCGCGACCGGCTGGCGAAATCTTTAGCGGTGCCGATCGTCAAAGGATGCAATTCTTGTGAACCAAGCTTGTCGCTGTCCCCGGACGGGCGCACCGCGGTGATCACCGGCCAGGACAAAGATCCGGGAGAATCGGCGCTCAACAGTGACGTGGTGATCATCCAACAGCTCGGGCCGAACCCCTCCCGGCAGCTCTCCATACCGGGACTATCCGGGAAACTCGCCTGGCGCGCGGATGGCACGATGCTGGCAATCGCCGCGAATCCGGCATCCGGCTACGAGCGACGTGTATTCCCGCCCAAACCCCACGTGGAGACTCCGTTCGAGGTGACGGTCCTGTCCTCGCCACCACCGCAGATCAGCGTCGAGGCGGCCGGTGTGTCGTCCGTATCACCCACCGCTGTTTCTCTCGACAGCAGGGGGCGGGCGTATCTGCACGATCTGGCTACCGGCGGCATCAGTTCGGAATTCATCCCGCTGGGCGGCGCGGTCGACACAGACCATGTCGTCGAAGCGGGAATCGACGCGGCCGGAGAGTTCCTGGTCATGCGCGATGCCGAGCACATATCGGTCTATGACTTGGCGCGACAGCAAAACGCGCACGATATCGACGGCAAGGACGCGCAGTCGGTGTTGTTCGCCGGACGGCATCTGCTGATCCGCCGGAAAGACAGCATCGAGATCTGGGATCGGACCGGCTCGAATCGAGAGCGGACGATCCCGTTCCGCAGTACTCGGAACTCGGCCGCGCAGCTCGCCGCCGCTGCGGACGCGAACGTGGTCGTCGCGAAAGACGAGGCAGGCTATCTGACTGTCTTCGCCGCCGACGGCACGAATCTGGGCGAACTCGAGCCTGATTCCGTTTGGCACGTCCCATCCGCCGTCGCCTTGTCCGCTGATGGACGGTATCTCGTGACGGTGAATCCCGGTCCCGCGTTCTCCGGCGGCGTCGATGGGACGCTGATCGAACGGGACATCTCACCGGACGGCCTGATCCGGGCCGCTTGTGCGCATGCTGGTCCGGATCTCACCGGCGCCGAATGGAACGCCTTGATGGGAGTTGCGCGTCCCGCTCAAGCCCGCTGCCCGTAGGGCGCGTTCGACTGCCGCCGGCGTTTCGCTCAGTCGGCGTGACGGCTCCTTCATGGGCTGGTCGGTCTTCCGGCGCCGACCGCCCTGTCCGCGAAATCCGGATGTGCCGGCGACCGGGTGAACGACGCCCGATAGCTGCTCGGTGGCACTCCGACGTGCCGGATCATGTGCTGGCGCAGCGACTCCGCCGAGCCGATGCCGCTGTGCCTGGCCACCTGGTCCATCGGCAGCGTCGTGGATTCCAGTAGCTCCCTGGCGCGTTGCAGGCGCTGGTGCAGCAGCCATTTCTGCGGGCTGAGGCCGGTCTCCTCGTGGAAGCGGCGGGTGAGCGTGCGCACGCTGGTGCGGGCGTGGGCGGCCAGATCGTCCAGCGACAACGGTAGGTCCAGCCGTCGCAGCGCCCAGGCGCGGGTGTCGGCGAGCGTCACGCCGTTCTCGGCGGGCAAGGGCGCGTCCACGAACTGGGCTTGGCCGCCGGGCCGCACCGGGGTGACGACGGCCGTGCGAGCGGCCGCGTTCGCGACGGTCGCGCCGTAGTCGGCGCGAATCAG
Organism: Nocardia sichangensis; assembly: GCF_047200615.1. Lineage (NCBI taxonomy): Bacteria > Bacillati > Actinomycetota > Actinomycetes > Mycobacteriales > Nocardiaceae > Nocardia > Nocardia sichangensis. The sequence continues at coordinate 111,899 of NZ_JBJZOK010000023.1, read as the reverse complement.
ATGCAGGCACAGGTCGATTCCGGCCGCCGCGCCGGCGGCCGTGGTGATCGGGCCGTCTTCGATGAACAGCGCGTCACTGCGGACCGACACGTCCGGGTGGTTCGCCGCCAGTTCGTCGGCGAGAGCCCAGTGGGTGGTGGCGGTGCGGCCGGACAGCAGGCCGGCCTGCGCCAGCACAAAGGCGCCGCTGCAAATCGAGGTGACGCGCTTGCCCGCGGCCACCGCGCGGCGCAGGGCGGTCAGCGTGGCGGCGTCCGCGTCGGCGCGGCTTCCGGTGCTCGGCACGATGACGATGTCCGCCTCCTCGATCGCCGCCAAGCCCCGGGAGACGACCACGTCGAATCCACCCAGCCCAGCGGGCAGCACGCCGGGCACGGCGGTGCACACCACGATGCGGTAGCCGGGCTCGCCGTCGACCATCGCCGCGCCCAGCACCGTTTCGGGCATGGCCAGGTCGAAAGCTTTCACCGGAGGAACCGCGACGACAGCGACAGTCTGCATGGCCTGATCCTTGGGATAGTTGGCAATCCAGCCAGTAGCTTACCCGTCGCCGCACCGGCAGGCTGAGTAGCGCACGACCGGCGAACGGCACCCCGAATGCCGCAGGTCGTGTGGAAAGACTTGTCGCAGAGAGGAATACGCATGCATTCGCATGTCATCGTCGGACGTGGCGCCACCGCTTCGGCCACCGCGGCGCTACTGGCCGGGTCCGGCGACCGGGTACGCATGGTCAGCCGCAGCGGCGCGGGGCCCGAGCACCCGAACATCGAACGAATCGCCCTCGACGCCTCGGACGCGGACGCGCTGACCGCTGTTGCCGAAGGCGCCGAAACCCTGTTCAACATGGCCATGCCCGCGTATCACACCTGGCCGGAGACCATCCCGCCGCTGTTCGGGTCCATTCGCTCCGCCGCCGAGCGGTCCGGTGCGAATTACGTGATGCTCGGCAACCTGTACGGCTATGGTCCCGCCGACGGGCCGGTCACCGAGCAGGCACCGCTGGCGGCCACCGGGCCGAAAGGGCGGGTTCGCGCCCGCATGTGGCGGGAAGCGGAAGAGGCGCACCGGGCGGGCCGAGTGCGCGTCACCGAGGTCAGGGCGTCCCAATTCATCGGTCCCGGCGCGATCTCGGTGTTCTCGCTCCTCGCACAGCCGAAGATCTCGGCGGGGCAGTTGGCGCTGCTGCCGCAGGAACTCGACCTGCCGCACGCATACACCGCGGTCGGCGACGCGGCGGCGGCAGCGGTCGCCGTCGCCCGCGACGAGCGCGCGTGGGGCAGGCCGTGGCATGCGCCGAGCATCACCGCGACCGCGCGGGAGCTGGCCGGACGATTCGCCGCGGCGGCCGGGGCGCCCGAGCCGCGGCTGGCGGTCATGAGCGATCGCGAACTGACGCTGCTCGGCCTCACCGACCCGTTCTGGCCGGAGTTGTTCGAGACCTACCACATGTCGCACGCGGCCTTCACGGTCGACGACTCGGCCATTCGCGACACCTTCGGCCTGAAGGCATCCGACCCGGACGAGGTGTTCGCGCAGGTGGTGCACGCGGCTCGAGCGTGATCCGGGACCACGCCGTTGCTGGGACCGCACATCGTGGCGGCGCGGTGAGGTCGAGATCTTCGCCGACAGTTGAGGACCCGCGCGCCGGCGCTCGCGCGGACATCGGTCAGGGAGGCGTCGCCTTCCCCGCGAACTGTTGTCGTCGCAGGACGGTTCTGGCCAGTTCGGCCGGGGTGCCCGTGCTGGTGTCGACGATCGTGTCGTAGGCGGCGCCGTGGTGGTGCACCGCGTGAAAATGGCCGCGCGCCAAGCCTTTTTTGACGTCGCGTCCGCGCGCCTGTTCACGCCGCTCCGCCACGGCCAGCGGGCAGGTGACGCGCACCAGCTGCACGTCCAGCCCGGCCAGCGCGGCCATCCAGATCGGCAGTAGATCCGCGCTCAGCAACATCTCGTCGATCACCAGGTGGTCCCCGCCGTGGGCGAAGGCGGCGGCCGCGGCGCAGGCGGAACGCAGCATCCGCCGCCCGACCTCGCCGTAGCGGATGACCACCATCGGGCTGCCGTCCGCGTCCCGGTCGCGGTCGTACCAGAATCCCTCTCGGCTGAGCGGACCGTCACGTCCTCCGCCCCAGTTCGGCGGAATGAGCTGGAACAACGTGTCGATGCCCCAGTAGACGAAGGGGATGTCGCTCTCGTCCTGGATGGCTCGCGCCAAGGTCGTCTTACCCGAGCTCGACGTTCCGTTGAGGAAGATGACGCGGCTGGTCGGTTCGACGCTGCGCATCCCGCCACGCTACCGGGTCATCGTCCAGCCCGGCTCGCTACGGATTCCAGGGGTCGAGGCCACCGTCGGGATCCAGGTGATCGAGGTTGGCGACGCGCCTGGCCGATCGCATCAGGGCTTCGCGGTTGATGTCGTTCGGGTTCGCGTAGTACTCCCTGGCCGCTTCCTGGTGCATGGTCGCGACTCGGTGGCCGATCGCCCAACGGGTGTCACGGCCCGCGCCGTCCCACTCGTCCGGGGTGATCGCCGCGCGCAGCGCCCGGTCCGAATGCCAATTCTGCTCGACCCGCTGCACGAACGCCTGATCGATGTTCGCGTTGGGGGCGGGCGCGTTGCTGTGCCGGACGAAGCTGTCCGCGGCGATCACCGCCTGGGCGGCGAAGGCATCGTGCGCTTCGTGGTCGACGTGGTTGTCCACCGCCCACGCCGCCGCGATCGCCTTCTGCAACGGCGCGAAGCTGTACGGGTTCTGCGATGCCGTCGACTCCTGGACGGAGTATGCCGTCAGCGCATTGGTGACCCGCTCGTGGCTCGCGCCGGAGGAGAGCAGGACAGCATGGATGCGCGAATCGGGAACCTTGTTGTCGCGCAATACTTTCAAGGCCCGCGACACGCCTATTTGGGTGTGTATGCCGCCGACCTGCTGGGCCGCGTCGACCGCCACACCACGCCAGTTGGTGCGGGACAGCTGATGCTCGACGTAGCCCGCTTCGCGGCTGGCCAGGATCCTTCTGGTGGAGCGTTCGATCGTCCGTCGGGTGCTGGAGAGCGGATTGAACGGATTGACCCGCCCGCCCGCCAGCCAGGCCGTCACCGGCGAGGAGTTGATGGTGTTGAGCGTGGAGAGTGGGGTCACCCATCCCATACCGGGCGCGGACTTCCCGCCGCCACCGCCGCCCATGCCGAGGGCGGTGCCGCCGCTGCTCCCGGACTTGCTCGTACTGCCTTGCATCGCGAGCGCGAATCGGTTGGCGATCCAGTCGTTGCCCCGGCTGAAACCGCTGCTGAGGCGTTTGAGCTGGAGGACTGCGACGATCTCGACGGTGCCCGCGATGATGATCACCGCCATGACCTGTCCGCGCGCCTGCGCGAACAGATTGCCCATGAACAAGACGTAGACGCCGAGGAAGATGGTGTACGCCGTCATTCGTGCCGCCGCGACGAAACTGTCGACGACATTGCGCACCAGGAACGTCTGCGTCGGACCGTATACGAATCCGCCCGCCGCGAAGCCGAATATCGACATGAACCCGTGATAGATCGTGTCCAGCGCGGCCTTGATGACCTTCATGCCGAGGTACATCGCGAAGGCCAGCAGGATGCCGCCGCAGACCAGCAGCATCAGACCCGTGGCGACCTGCCCCATGGAGGGATTCTCGGCCTTCGCGCGCGCGGCGCTGTCTCCACAGGACTTCAGGCCGCTGATCACCCGGGAGTCGTCACCCGCCGCCACCCCCGACGACCACGCCGATCGGCAGGCGGGCCGCTGGTCCACCGTGTGCCCGAAATTCCACACCTGTAGCGGCTTCCGGGCGAAATTATCGGCCAGGTCGCTCTGCATCGTCGCCACCAACTGGGTCGGATTCGGGTCGGCGTTCCCGTTCAGACCGGCGGCCACCGAGATCCCGAGATCGCGGCCCTGGGCCAGCAACCCGTGCGAGGACAGCACATCCGCGAGAGGCTCGGCGAGGAACAACGGGCCCAGCAGCGCGACGCCCACCATCGTCACCACCTGCATGGTGGCCTTCGCGTGGTAGCCGCGCGCGATGAACCACGCCACGCAGACCGCGCCGATGGTCGCCGCGGTGACCAGCATGATCGGGGTCGCGATCTGACCGGTGAGCGTGTCGGCCACGCCGTGCAACGCCGCACTGAACATGTCCAGCCACCGGAAGCTCAACGCGTAACCGATCAACCAGATCGCCGTCGTCACGATGGCGATGTAGCCGATGAACTCCAAGCCCAGCACGGCCCACAGAATGGTGGCGCGCGGCTTGAACAGGCTCTCGTCGCCGGTCGCGAATCGGTAGTCCGACAGCGGGATGCCCGACGAGTCGTGGATGTTCATCCAGCTGAGCCCGTCGATGCCGGAGGTTCCGGAAGTGCTGCCCGCCGCGTCTTGGGCGACGGCCAGCGCACCGAGGAAGCCCGGGAACACGAAGAGCGCGAAGAGAGTGAGGGTGGTCCAGATCGCCCGCCGCCGCCAAACGCCCGGCCGAGAACCCGGCCACCAGTTCGGCGCACCGGCGAGCAACGCGGTCACGGCTGTGGGAAACTCGCGGGGGACTCCGATCGAATGCCGCTCGGTCGAACTGAGGCGGACAGTGCGTGATCGCACCGCCTGGGGGCAGATGTGCACGAAAGAGTCCTTCGTCCCGTCTCTGGGGGCGCAGTCGACTGCGAATTCCGAAACGGGTTGCACGCGAACGTCAATGGCGTCTCGCCCCCGTCTCACGTCCTGTATTACAGACAGGGACGGAAACATCCGCCTGAACGTCCAATGACATCCAGGCGGCTCGGGAGTGTACGTACGCACCTCGGCCGTCTACTTGCGAAGTGCGTCAAATCAACTGGTGTACAGAGCGTTTCAGCGCAACCAGCCGCCTTCGACGCAGGCCACGTCATCGGTGTACGCGATATTCGCCCCGGACGGCGACCAGGGGAGGACACGCGGTCGTCGATCGCCCGACTTGTCGTACACCAGGTGAACAATGCCGTCATGGCATACGACGAGGAGCTGGCCGAGCGAATCCGGGAACTGATCGCACCCGGCCCCGAACTCACCGAGCGGAAGATGTTCGGCGGCCTGGCCTTCTTGATCGGCGGCAATATGGCGGTGGCCGCCAGCAGGCAGGGCGGTCTGCTGGTGCGGGTCGATCCCGACGAGGGCGAGCGGCTCCTCGGTGACACGGTGGAGCCAATGGTCATGGGCGGGCGCGAAATGGTCGGCTGGCTGCGGGTCACCGCCGTCGACGACGACGAAGTACTGCGGGAATGGGTCGAGCGCGGCGTCGCCTACGCCCGGACCCTCCCACCCAAAACGAAGAAGTAGCTCCGCTCAGGCCCTGACCTGCCGCCGGAACAGCACACGGTCGAATTCGCGTCCGTACTCGTCGACCGCGACCACGTCCATCTCGCTGGCGAACACGCCCGGCCGGACGTCGACGCGCAGGAACGAGTAATTCCGGAAGCGGACCCGCGACCACGGCGCGGCCTCGTCCTGCTTACCGCCGCCCGGGGTCCACACGTAACTGTTCGGCACCGAGGTGTCGGCCAGCTCGCTGCCGCGGAAGGTTTCCCGCGACCCGGGCTGGAATTCGTAGCGCGGGCGTCCGCCGCCGCCCACGGTGTAGTAGACGGTGCCGTCGGTCTCCGGGTAGACGATCGAGTTGTCGCCCGCGACCTTCGTCGCCTGCCCACCACGCAGCGGATCGGTGCGCTCGTAGACGTGATTGTGACCCTGCAATACCAGGTCGACCTGGTAGCGGTCGAAAAGCCCGACCCACGCGTCACGCACACCGCCGTCGCTGGCGTGCGATTCGGTGGTCGAATACGCGCAGTGGTGGAAGAAGCAGACGATGAAATCGATGTCGGGGTCGGCGCGGTGGGCGGCCAGGGTGCGTTCCACCCAACTCGTCTGTGCCCCGCCGGAGTAGCCGCTGTTCGCCCGGATCTCGTAGGAGACGTCGTTGGCGTCCAGCGAGAGCACCGCGACATTGCCGTAGGTGAACGTATACGCCGACGGGCAGCCCGCCGGACCGTTGCCGGGGAAGTCCAGGCGCGCCAGATGCCCGCCGTAGCCGTGGTCGCCGTAGGTCGCCTCCATGTCGTGGTTGCCGGTGGCGAACATCCACGGTGTCTGGGCGGCGCTGGGCTCGATGGCGTTGAAGTAGACGTCCCAGACGTAGGGGTTGTACTTGTCGAAACCGCTCGCCTGCTGCGCTCCGTGCGCCGCGAACTGCCCCGGCTTGCCCGCGCCGGACGGGTCGGCGTAGGCGATGTCGCCTGCGAGGATGTGGAAGTCCGGCCTGGCGGCGGCGATCTGGCGCAGCACGTTGCTCGCGTGCGGCGCGGCCGGATCGTTGTCGGCCTTGTAGTACTTGTCGTCGTAGTCGCCGGGAGCGACGCCCTCCGGCAGCGCGGGCGTTTCGTCGGTGCCCTGATCGCCCATCATGGTGAACCGGAACGGAAGGACCGCGGGGCGTGCGCTGGGCATCGCGGGTGCGGCGGCGCGGATGTCGCCGACGAATCCGTCGGAGGTCCGCCAGCGATAGAAGTGCGGCACCCGTCCGGGCAGGCCGTCCACCGGGGCGTGGACGTAGAACTGTTCGGCCGCGAGCACGCCGCCGTCGGCGGTGGGCAGCTGGGTGAGCAGGTTGCGCACCTCGGCTTGGACCGTCGCGCCCAGCGCCGGTGTCGGTCCGTGGTCGAGATACACCGTGGCGCCCGCCGGACGCCGCGAGAGTTGCGCCGCGAAACGCAACTGGCTGGCCGCGTCCGGCCCGAAGGCGACGCGCCGTCCACCCACCGCGAGCTGGGCCTCGTCGGCGTAGGCGCGCCTGCCGAACGGCGTCGTGCCGACGGCGGCCACCGCTGCCGCCGCGGCGGCGCCGCGTAGTACGTTGCGCCGCGACACCGGGCGACGGCGCAGGTAGGCGCGGTGCTATTCGTGCTGCTCGGGCATGGTCATGTGGGCAGCGAGATGGCCGGGAATTCCGGTGTCCGGAATGTCGCCTGCTGGATTCAGCGGTGTGGACGGCATACCGCAGATGCTGTACCGGCACGGCGCACGGAGCAACTCGACATCGCACCGCACGCGGGAATACCTCGTGAACAGACGGTTTCGCCGTTCGGGTTTGTTACATTTGTCGGAAATGTGTGAAATATGTGATGCCCGAACGTATTTCACCGGCGACCCGCCTGGGTTTCGAGTCGGATGGTCGACGGCCAACGGGCCGCGCTTTCTCGGCAGGGTTGCGGCCGACGCGTCTACGCCGACGGCCGATCCGTCGCGTCCGACGACTGTTCTGTATCCGTGGAAGTGCCGGGGGAGAACGGGAAGACCAGCGAAGCGCTCCACGGGAACCCCGGCGCACCCGGCCGCGTGGACCCGGCGGCGGCCGCCAGCGGTGCGTTGTTGCCGGTCAGCCTGCGGACTGTGCGCTCCATCGCGGGCAGGATCTCGGCGATATCGAGATCGGCGTTCGCGAAACGGCCGATCAGCGCGTAGATCATGTTGGTCAGCACGAGCGCGATGTCGGCGGTGTAGTCGGGATCGACATCGGCCAGCAGGGCGCTCGCGGCGGGCAGCACGGCGTCGAAGCCTTGCGCGTCGAGTCGTCGGCCGCCGGGGCCGGACCGCGCGCGATAGTAGGCCTCGAGCATCCGGGGATTCCGTTCCCACGGCTCGAACACGTAACGCATCAACCGCACCAGGCCGTCGGCCAGCGTCTCGTCCTCGACGGACGGGGCAGGGGCGGCGTAGGTGTTGGTCGCCATCCATTGCTCGACGGCGGCGAGCATCAGATCGTCGCGGGTGGGGTACCGCTTGTAGACCGTGGCCAGCGAGACGTGCGCGTTGCGGGCGACCGCACGCAGTTGGACCGCGTCGTAGCCGTGCGATTCGAGCATCGACACGACGGCGTCGAGGATCTTCGCCGTCGAATCTTCGTCTGTCCGGGCCACGTACGTACGGTAATCCAGGATCCGAGCGCGGGTGCTCGTCACCGCGGCGGCATTGAGCGAACGCGTGTTCCGATACCGCCGCCGTGGCTAAGCTGCCAGGATGACGCTCTTTCTCCGCGTCGCCGCAGTGCCGGTTGCGCTCGCCGGTGCGCTGGTGAGCGCGGCGCCCGCCGAGGCAACGCCCGGTAGCGACATCACCGCCGTCACCCTCGGCCAGGCGCAGATTCCCGCCGGGCTGGTGCCGTTCGTCGCGGGCACCGATCTGGTTGTTCGCGAGATCACCATCGGTCCCGGCGGCTCCACCGGTTGGCACTACCACCTCGGTCCGGTCTTCGGCTTCGTGCGGTCGGGCACGCTCACCCACCCCGGACCCGACTGCGACGCTCCGGTCTTCCGGACCGGCGAGTTCATCTACGAGCCCGCGGGTGAATGGAATGTGCACATCGGCCGGAACCTCGGCGCGGAGCCGCTCGTCCTCGACGTCGTCTACGCCCCGCCCACGGGCGAACCGCTGTTCGTCGACGCACCCGCCCCGGCCTGCGCGTAGGACCGTTCGGTCGCATGGGCGGTGGTTGCCGAGCCCGATGGCGTCCGGATGTCGGCGGTCGCGGTCGGGCGATCCGGCGGCGCGGGCACCGTAACGGTATCGGCATCATGCAGGAATTCGACCGGTGTCGGTCCTAGGGTCACCGTCCGGCGGCACGGGCCGGTGCCCCGAGTAGCCAGCGCCAACGTGGCAGTTCGGTGATTGCCGTGACGGCCGTCAACGTGGTGACGACGACGGCCGCCCAGGCCGGCCATGTGGCCCAGGACGCGAGTACGGCGGCGGCGAGTTGGAGGACGACGAGACCGATGGTGACTATGCCGGGGACCGGGATGAGGACCTGTCTTTTGTCGCCAGGGGTGGCGAAGAGGGTCGGCAGCCCGATGAGCAGGACCAATGTCGCGACCGCGAGCGCGACCGAGTGATCGGCCAGTGCCCATAGGGTGGCGATCCAGGCAATCAGTTCGGTGGTGAACCGCAGAATCGAGGCAATACGTCCCTGGCCGGTGAGGTTCGGCGAGGTGATGGGCCGAGTGGACATGACGGACAGCGTGTCATACCAGCTGGTCTGGAACGCTCGATGCTCCCAGTGGTGAGCAGGCGGCGGCGTCAGCTACGCCACACAGCAGTGAACTCATACCACGGGCCAGCGAGGTGAGTTGCGGTGAAGTCGTCGAATCCAACCGGTGTGCCATGAGGTGAGTACGCCCACCCACATGCGCAAGCCGCACCCCCGGATCGTCGGCCGGAACGAAACCTTCGCGACAAACGCTAGCAAGTACGCCAACCGCTTCGCAGTAGCACGCGCTTCGAGTCATCGGGGTCGCGAATCCGTAAGCGGCGCTTGCCGTCTCGCGTCAGTGACTAGGGCAGGCGGTGATGGGCGTAATCGCGGTGTCCGAGCCGGGTTCGACCGGTACGGCCACATCTAGATCGCACAGTCGGCGCAGGTAGATCAACTTGTCCTAGTCCCCGCAGCGATCCGGCGCAGCTTCTGGCTCGCGGTTCGCGCCGCCCCGCCAGCTGCGGTATCCGCGGTGCGCGGCGAAAGTTCCGATGATCGCGGTGGCGCACCAGACCGCGATGGCGGTGTAGGCGAGCGGGGCCGACAGGTCGCCGATCGATGCGCCGAGAGCGGTGTAGACGAATGCCCGTGGAGCCGAGCCGATGAATGCGCCCACGGCCATCTGCCACAGCGGGACTCCGAACGCGCCGAATACGTACGACGCCAGTGCATCCGAGATGCCAGGGACGAAGCGCTGGCCGACGACGGCCCACAAGCCGCGCCGCGCGATCTGGGCGTCGATACGCTCGGCACGCTCCTGGCCGAGCAACCCGCGCGCGCTTTCGCGGCCCGCCCGCCGCCCGAGGAAACTGGTGATGGTCGCCGTGCCCACCGCCGAGCCCAGCGTCACGAACGTCCCGACCAGCGGCCCGAACAGCAGACCGCTCCCGGCGGCCAGCATCGGGCCGGGCACGAAGATCGCGCCGAGCACCGCCGAGGCCGCCAGATAGGCGAACGGGGCCGCGGGTCCGGTCGCGGCGATCGCGTCGCGCACGCGTTCGACGTCGATCACTCCCGCGACGGCGACCAGATAGAACATCCCGAACAGGAATACGACGAACAGCGCCAGCCGCGCGATGTGCCGCCGCCGTCCGGTGCGAAAGAAGCCGTCGTTGTCCGTCATGCTGACCGCAATCCTGCCTCGAGCTGGCCGGACGTTCACGTCGAGGGTGCACAGTGCCCGCCGCCGGAGCACGGGACACAATCACGAAGCGGGGCTCTACGGTTTGAGCTATCGGCGGTGGCCGACCGGGGTGTGAATCCCGAATCTCCGCGCTTCTGTGGAAACCTGGTCGCGAACCGGCGGGGTCTGTACCCGGCTCCCTGTGCCTTGTCAGGTGCGCACCGTTCAGCTGTTGGGCGTGCGACTGGTGATCGAAGGAGCCGCCGTCGATTCAGGGTTCTAGGTACAGGCGCTCGTTCGGTAGGCGGCGTAGGCCGCTGGTGTCGGTGATCGCTACGGTTACCGCATCGGTGTAGCGGCGGGTCTGGTGTTCGTGGACGAACAGCAGGGCGGCGGTGAGGCAAGCGACGAAGTCGAAACGCATGCCGTGCAGGAATATCGACAGGCGGACGTCGGGTTCATCGGGCCGTGGGGATGTCACGGCCGCTCCGGTTCGCGGTCGCGGAAGTAGCGGAAGTCGTCACGGCTCACGATCACGGCGGTGACGAAGGTCGAGCAGGTGAGGTAGTCGCAGTCGCGATGCAGGTCTAGGGCTCGAAGTGCGTTCTTGCGGCTGGATACCGGCCAGTGTGGGTTGTCGTGGGCGAATCGGGTCCGCAGTGAATGCGGTCGGCCGTTGGCGTCGCTGGGGAAGAGCCACACGAGACCGTCATCGGGCACGGGACACCACCCGGAATCCCCGATGGCGGTTCGGCATCTGATCCGCCCACGCTCGAATGGCTTCCAGCACAACGCGTCCCGACGGCCGATATGGTCCGCGCGGCGGCACTATCCACTGGCGGATCGCGCCGGAAGAGGCGGTGGGCGAGGGGAGTGCGATCGTCGCTCCGGACCGAGCCACGCTCACGTCCAGCCGGAACAACTCCGCGAACAGCCGGTCGTCGTCCGGCAGATCCGCCACGATGAGGAACGTCCAGCGGTCCGAACGTGGGTGTGCGACAACGGGTCCGAGGAGTTCGCCCCGGCTCTGCATATGGGCTTTCGTTGCTTGCCCCAAACGCGTGGGCATCGTCACCCCGCACACGTACCCGGCACGCAGGATGATCCGCCCCAACTCGGGCGGGTCGATCACAGCGGGTAGATCGCACTCGCGCCGGTAGTAGTAGCACCTGGAACGCGGTGTGTCCCCGAACGATTGCATCACCGTCTGCGCTCCCCTCAGATCTGTTGCGGGGTTGTTCGCCCCACACGTTGTTGATGAATCTGCGGCGCAAGTCGGGGAGTGTCAGCCGGTCGAAGGCCCTCCCCGCCGGGCGCGGCGGACACAGGAGACCAGGCCCATGCGGGAATGTGTTGTCAAATTGGGTTTGTCAAATAGACTTCTTCAAATCGCCTGGGTGTTAGTCAGTTCGGCGTACAGGCTCGCGGCACGTTCAGCATGGGTAAGCACTCAAAACGGGGGTCGGCGGCATGTCAGAAATCGGTAGTACAGTTCCTCGGCGGCAGTTGGGCCGCTACCTGCGTGATCTCCGCACTCAGACCGGTATGACGATCCCGGAGGTTGCGAAGTTGATCCAGCGGAGTCCGAGCACGTTGCAGCGCATCGAGAAGGGGGAGCTTCCGCAGAAGGTCCGGACCGTCGACATCCGCGAACTCTGTAACGTACTGGGCGCTGACGAAACGATGACGGCGGCCATCACTGGACTTGCTGAGCAAGCCAACGTCAAGAGTTGGTGGCATGAGTACGGGACGCTCATCCCTAAGGACTTCGACGTGTACATGGGTCTGGAGTCCGCAGCGGAACAACTGACTTCGTACTCGCCCGATGCCGTTATAGGTCTCCTGCAACACCCCGACTATGCGAGGGTTCTTGTCCGTGGTGTCTATCCAGCCGGTACGCCCGACGAGATCGAGCAACGTGTGCATCTCAAACAGCGCAGACAGGCCCTGATCACACGCAAACGGCAGCCCGCGCGACTGAACATCGTCTTGGGCGAGGCGTCGTTGCGCCGGGTCGTAGGCAATCGGAAGATCATGTCTCGACAGGCCAGACATCTGGCGGACACCAGCACGTTGCCCAATGTCTCACTGCTGGTACTCCCGTTCGATGCCGGTATCCCGATGGGCGACCCGTTGGGCCTATTTACCATCCTGAATTTCGGGCTCAGCAGTAGAGGCGAGGCTGTGGAGCCTCCGGTGGTCTATTTGGAGAACTTCACCGGCGACATGTACCTGGAGAAACAGACTGATGTCGACCGCTACCATGAGGCGCATCAAGCTATCCGCCGCGCGGCGTTGGACGAGAAGATGAGCAGAGACCTGTTCCGGCAGGTGGCAAGGGAGTTCTCGGCGTGACCGACAAGTACGACGTTGACCTATCCGGAGCGAGTTGGTTCACCAGCACTCGCACATCTGGCGGTAAGGACTGCGTAGAGGTCGCCCATCTGGCAGGCGGCATGGTCGGCGTCCGAGACTCCAAAAACCCGACCGGCCCAGCGGTGGTGTTCACACCCGCCGCCTGGGACGCCTTCACCGCTGGCGTCATGGGCGGCGAGTTCGACCGCTCGTAGACAATGCGTGGGCGGGAGTGCCCCTCCACGCACCATCATCCAGTACCAACAGGGGGTACGAACGTGCACGTCAACCGGTCGAACGCGAATTGGTTCAAGAGCACGCACAGCGGTGGAGGCCAGGAGTGCGTGGAGGTCGCCCATCTGGCAGGCGGAATGGTCGGCGTCCGAGACTCCAAGAACCCGACCGGCCCGGCGTTGGTCTTCACGCCCGGCGAATGGGACGCCTTCACCGCTGGCGTCGTGGGCGGCACCTTCATCCACTCATAGGCCCGAGAAGTCGCGCGGCATCATTCCGGTGTCATCGGACAAGATCAACGGCACATGGCTGTGGCGTTTGCCGAGAAGACCTCTCGCTCATGTGCCGTTGATCTTGATGTTCAGGGTGGGTCGCGGGGCAGGAGGGTGCCGAGGGGGCCCAGGTCGATGTTGAGGTCTTCGGGGGTGAGGCCGAAGTGGTCGCGGAGTTCTTCCATGCGTTGCTCGAGGAGCATGAGGGTGGTGCCGATGCGTTCTATCTGGGTGTCGGTGAGGTCACCCGCGTCTACGCGGCGGAGTGCTTGGCGTTCCATGAGCTGGCGGAGGAGCTCGACCAAAGTGAGGACGAGGCTGACCAGGCCGCGCTCGACGGATTCCGGGTCGGTGTCGATACGCGGTGGGATGCCGCCGAATTCAGTCATCGCGGGGTGCCTCCAGCGCGTGCAGCGGTCCGGAGAGGGTGCTGATCGAGGAGATCAGCGCCCGCAGCGAGATCTGGACCAGGTCGACGTCCGCGATGGCGAGCTTGATGTCGCCGGAGATCACCACGCCGCCGGCCAGCACCCGATCCAGCAGATCGACCAACGAGACCCGGCGCTCGTCGTCGACCTCACGTGTGGCGCGGCTCATGCCGGTTCTCGTTCCACGCCCGCGAACGAATACGGCGGCCACGGGCCGGTGAGTTCGAGGCGGATGCCAGGGAATTCGTCGCCGAGCGCCGTGACGATGGTGGCGAAGTCGTCGGTGCGGTCGTCGTCCACGAGGTAGGTCCCGTTGAGCACCAACCAATCACGACGGCCACTCAGTGCCGGGTCGGTCAGCGCCTGACGTCGCCCCGCCGCCGCGTGCTGGAGCAGGCGGCTGTGGATCTCCTCGGCGCGCTGGGCCGCGTCGCGTTCGATGGTTTCCTGCGCGGACAGTTGCGCCCGGCGCCGGGCCAGATACGCGGCTCCCGCGCCCTTGCCTTCGCTCGCGGTGCGGGACTCGGCCACGGCGGCGGTCAGGGCGGCGCGGTCGCCGTAGGCCTTCACGCCCCACTCGGTGCGGCCGCTCACCAGCTCCAGCGCGGCGGCGAAATCCGCTCGCCGCTCGGTCAGCAGGTCGCGCACCCGGTCGTCGTCGAGGAAGACGGTGGCCAGCCGCAGCGGGACGGTCGGGCCTCGTCGCACCAGGGTCGATACGACGGCGTCGTGCGCACGGGCCGTCCCTTCCAGCCAATCGAGGTCCTCCAGATGCGCCCGCAGCGGCTGCTCCCCGAACACCTCGAGCGGCACCGAGCCGACGATCGCCGTCAGCCCGTCCACGACCACCGTTCGCACCGGCTCGCCCGCGACTCCGGTCAGCTCGCCCAGCTCCTCGCCGCCGCAGCCGGGCGTCACCGCGTACAGCCAGACCCCGAGATCCTCCGTCACGACCGCTCTTCCCTCGGTTGGCGGCGACGCTCGATGCGTTGCGGTTGTTCCTTGGCACCCTCCAGCTCCGCGATCCGGTCGCGCAGCTTCTGATTCTCGAGTTCGAGATCGTGATCCTGCCGCTCCAGCGTGCGGGCCTTGCTGTTGAGCCAGGGATCGGTCTCCCACCAATCGATGCCCACCGACTTGGCCGTCTCCAAGGACGCGATCACCAACCGCAGCTTGATCGTGAGCAGTTCGATGTCGAGCAGGTTCACCTGGATGTCGCCCGCGATGACCAAGCCTTTGTCGAGCACTCGCTCGAGGATGTCGGCGAGGTTGGTCGACGAATGCCCGCCTCCGTACGGCTGCGGCGCGGACGATCCGCCGGGCACCACCGTCATGACCGAGCCCTTCCGATGTCGGTGCTGCCGCGGGCGTAGCGTCTGGTTCTGCGATAGGCCAGCAGGTTCCCGTCGAGATCGATCTCGACTTCGTAGAGCGCGAGAATGTCCGCCGAGGACGGGATGCGGCGGTCCTCGAGCACCTCGATCTCCACCTGCCAGCCGTCCTCCGTCGGTTCCATCGAAGTGACCCCCTGCACCTCTTTCGACGTCAGTTCCACCAGGTTCTCCACAGCCATGGCGGCGGCCTGCGCCGGGCTGGGAGGGGGTTCGTCGGAAGCCGAGTCGACGTCTTCGGAAGTGGTCTTGCGTGCCACGCGCGGTCACTCCTTCCGGATCACGCGCGGCGACCGGTCATGCGGTCCAGGACCGCCTGCTGCGCTTGTCTGCGCTCCTCTTCGGACAGCTGACCGGCTGCCGCGGCCGCGTCGATCTCCTCGAGTTCCCGCCGCATGACGGCGGGATCCCGCATCTTCTGATCCACCTGGTCCTGGATCAATTCGCCCAGCCAGATCACGCCGCGGACCGGGGCGACGGGCAGCGTCAGGATCGATGTGAGCACACCGAACATGCCTTACCCCTCGGGTGCGCGCTTCATGACGAAGTCGTAGGCCGCCATCGGGCCGAGCAGGTTCAACTCCACGCGGCCGTCCCAGTCCTCGCCGAGCCGGCGCAGCGTCTCCTCCAGGTCTTTCTGCCGGTCCAGTTCGACCAGAACCGCGATGTGGACGGCCTCCTCCTCATGCGTGGGCTCGCGCTGGTTGACGAGCGGTTCGAACTCCTCGAGCTCGGCGACCACCTTGCGAGTGTCCTCGGCCCGCTTGGACTCGATGGCCTGATTGATCATCTCGCCGAGCGCGATTCGCTCGTTACGGGTGGCGTCCTCCGGTTTGTCACGGATCTCCCCGGCCAGCCGGGCGGCCTCGGCGTTCTCGTCGAGCAGCTCCCGGAGGATGGTGTTCTCGACGTAACGGCCGCGGACCACGAACTGCGCACGGCCCTCGAGTTGCTCCAGCGCGGAGCGGAATTCGTCCTCGTTCGCTCCGAGGAGTTCGTTCTCCACCGCCTCGGTGTCGGTCATGACCGCGCCGAAGCGCAGCGGCAACACCGGAGCGACGGCGGCCGATCCGTCCAGCAGTTCGGCGTGCGCGGTGAGGTCGTCGGGCGTGCCCAGCGGCCGATCCGACTCGAGCATGCTGACCAGCGCGGCGATCTCGCCGTGCCGTATCACCGATACCTCACCCGGTGGGTCGCCGACGCCGCTGGCGTGCGGCTCGGGCTCCACGTCGGCGGGCACGATGCCGTAGACGTAGACAGATGTCGCAGCGGTAGTCATCAGCCCTCCTTACGTTTGGGCCTGTTCGCCGTCTGGCGCTTGTCCTGCACGTCGCCGATGAAGTCCATGACCTTCTCGCCCGCCGCCTCGAGAGCGCCCTGCGTCTTGTGCTTCGCCAGGCCCTGGGTGCCCTCGCCGACGAGGTCGGTCAGTCCCTTCGGCTGGGTGGAGATCTCCAGCCGGTTGACGGCCTCGGCGAAACGCAGATAGGTGTCCACACTGGCCACCACGACGCGGGCGTCGATGGTCACCAGCTCGATGCCGACCAGCGACACGCGCGCGAACGCGTCGATGACCAGGCCTTTGTCCAAAATCGTATCGATCACGTCGGCCAGGCTGGAGGAGTTCGGGCGCGCCATCGTGCCCGCTCCGCCACCCCCGCCGCCGCCTGCGGGTTCGATGGTCATGCGTTTGCTCCTCGCTTCTCACGCGACCGGCGAGGCGCCGCGCTGCGGCGGCGGGCGGCGGGTCGACGGCGAGGACGCCGATCTTCGTCTTGCTCGTCCTCGTCTCGCTCGTCCGTCTCTTGTTCGTCGGTCTCTTGTTCTTCCTCGTCCGGCTCCTGCTCGTCCGGCTCTCGTTCCGTTTCCTCTTCTCCCTGATCTTCTTCGGACTTCTCCTCTTCCTCGCGGCGCGCGGTCTCGTCGTCCTTGACGACCTTGCTGTCGTGGATTTCGCCGTGCCAGCCGACGATGTCGTCGGGATGCAGTACGGACTCGGTCATCACGTGCCGCTCGAAGTGCTTCAGTTCCAGGCGGCAGCGGCGGCCGGCCGCGCGCCAGATGTTGGCGGTCTTCTCGAAGACTCCCTTGGGGTGGTACTCCAGCACCACGAGGATGCGGGTGTACTGCGGCGTTATCTCGTGGAAGGTGACCGCGCCGTCGATGTAGCCCTTGTGCCCCTTGGAACGCCAGACGATCCGCTCGAACGGCACCTGCTCGAGAATCGTGGATTCCCAGGTACGCCGCGACCAGAACACTTTGCCGGTCCAGCTGAGCTTCTCGTCGGAGACCTGTTCCACTTGCTCGAGCTTCTTGGTGTACTTCGGGAAATCCGCGAACTGGGTCCACTGGTCGTAGGCCAGGTGGATCGGGACGCCGACGTCGATGTGCTCGACGATGTTCGTCAGCTTGATCTTCTTGCTGCCGCCCTTGCCCTTGCCGCCGGTGAGCGATTCCTTCACGTTCTCGAACTGCTCGCGCAGTGAGTGACCGAGCTTGGTTTTGCCCATGCTCATGGCCGTGCTCAACGGCGAAGAGCCACCGGCGAGCTTCTGCACGCCGGTCAGCGCCGCCAGCAGGTTCCCCCCGCCGCCGCCCTCGGCGTACTCGTTCAATCGGCCCGCGGTCTTCGACACCTGGTTCGTGAGCCCGGTCACCGCGCGTTCGGTCAGCGCTCCGGTGAGGTTCTGCAACGACTGCTGCAAAATGCCGGTCGGCGTGGGCGGCGGCGCGTTCTTCTTGGCGGAAGATCCGGCCTTCTTGGCGGAGGCTCCCGCCTTCTTCGCGGATGATCCCGCCCCGGTCGCGGCTTTGGCAGCCCGGCCCGCCGTATCGGCGGCTACCTTGCCGACTCCTTCCGTCGCGTCACGCAAAATCTTCGCCATCGCCGGTCACCTCCTCGTGCGGCGCACGGGGGCCTGGCCGGCCTCGGCGCGAGTACGGCGGCGGCCGGAAGTCCCGGACGGCTTACGATCCGCGGAGTCGGACGAACGGTCGGCGGTCCGCGAGCTCGCTCCGCGCTTGGCGGTGGTGCTCGATCGGCGAGTGCGCGTCCGCGCGGCAGGCCGCTCGGTGTCGTCCTCTTCCTCGCCCCGCTCGGAATCGTCCTCGTCCTCGGGCTCTTGTTCTTCCTCTTCGTGCTCGTCCTCGGGCGTTCGATCCTCGTCCTCGTCCTCGTCCTGGTCCTCGTACTCGTCCTCGGGCTCTTGCTCCTGGTCCTCGTACTCGCCCTCTTGCTCTTCGTCCTCGTACTCGTCCTCAGGCTGTTGCTCTTGCTCTTCGTCCTCCTCATCCGCCGCCTGTGAGCCGCGTTGTTCTTCGCCCGCCAGGAGCGTCGTCCCCTGCTGTAACCGGTTGCTGAGCGCGTCCATGCGGTTGCTCGCCGCGGTGACCGCGGCCGAACGCACCGCGCCGAGCAACTCGTCGCGCACGGTGTCGGTGATCTTGGTCAGCTCCGGCGTCGATTTGAGCAGCTCCGTGCCGCGCTCGAGCAGTTCGGCGGGTGTTCCCGCAGATCGTCTCGCCATCGCGGCTCCCGCCAGCGTCATCGCGAAGCGCATTTTCTTCGTGCGGCCGAGCAGGTACCCGAGGCCCACCCCTAACGCGATTCTTGCTCCACCTTTCATTGCTCACTCCTTGCTCGTCTCCGCCGCCACGGCTTTGCTGAGCCGGGGCGGCGAGACTTTGACGTCCCCAGAAGTGGGATAGACCACATGGCAGCGGCCAAACTTCAGCGTATGCCTGGTTACCCGATGGGTCGATGGGTTCTGCCTGCGGAAAGCTGGGAACTCGCAGGCTGGCGAACCTGTTTCAGCGATCACTCGGCGGTAGAGGTCGGAAAAAAAATTTCGAGAAACTTCGCGAACTGTGTCGAAGGCGAGCGAGCGGCTCCGACCAGTGGGTGACAGCAAGTCACGCCACAACACAGGAGCACATCATGTCCGTCAACACGTTCCTCTGGTTCGACAACGCCGCCGAGGAAGCCGCCGCCCTGTACGCCGCGGTGATCCCGAACTCGCGCGTGGTCGAGGTCTCCCGCAACTCCGACGGCTCAGCGTTCATCGTCTCGCTGGACCTGGACGGTCAGGCGGTCACGCTGATGAACGGCGGACCGGACCACCCGCACACCGATGCCGCATCGCTGCAAGTGGTCGTGGACACCCAGGACGAGGTCGACCGCCTGTGGGACGCGCTCACCGCGGACGGCGGCGAGCCCGGCCCGTGCGGCTGGCTGAAGGACCGCTACGGCCTGTCCTGGCAGGTGGTGCCCTCGGCGCTGCCGAAATTGATGAGCGGTGACGATCCCGCGAAGACCATCGCCGTCGGCGCCGCCTTGCGGTCGATGTCCAAGCTCGATGTCGAGGCTCTCCAGAACGCCTACGACAACGCCTGATCAGGCGCCGCGAACACCGAAGACCCCGCCGGGACGCCGTTGTCCGGGCGGGGTCTCGCGCGACGGCGTCGTCAGCGCCAGCGTTCGGGGGTGACGGGCGCGTCCCACGCGCGGGCGTAGCGGCGCTTGTCGGGGGCGTCGTATTCCTTGCTGCGGTAGACCACGTACGGCCGCACCAGGTAGCCGACCGGCGCACTGAACATGTGCACGAGCCGGGTGTAGGGCCACAGCCCGATCAGGGCGAGCACGACCAGCCCGTGCAATTGGAAGGTCCACGGGGTGTCCACCATGAGCTCGGGTTGCGGGGTGAGCGTGAACAGGCTGCGGAACCAGGGCGAGACAGTCTCGCGATAGTTGTAGGTGCCCCACAGCAGGTTGCTGCCCCAGGTGTTGAGCAGGCCGGTGACCAGTGCGGCGGTCAGCAGCCCGTACATCAGCTTGTCGTTGCCCGTGGTCGCCTTGCGGACGGCGGGAACGGTGAATCGCCGGTAGAGCAGGATGCCGACACCGGCCAGCACGGCCAGCCCGGCCAGCGACCCCGCCGCTACGGCGACCACGTGATAGACGTGCTCGGAGATCCCGACCGCCGAGGTCCACGACTCCGGGATGAGCACGCCGAGCACGTGCCCGCCGAACACCCCGAGCATGCCGAAGTGGAACAGCGGACTGCCCAGCCGCAGCAGGCGGCTCTCGTAGATCTGCGAGGAACGGGTGGTCCAGCCGAACTGGTCGTTGCGGTAGCGCCACAGGTGCCCGAGCACGAAGGAGGTGAACGCGACGTACGGCAGGATCAGCCACAGCGCGACCGGCAGATGCGGGGATGCGTTCATCGTCGGCCTTCCGATCCGTCGAACAGGGAGGGGTCCATCGCGAAGGGCTCCAGCCCGACTTCCTCCTCGGGCGGGCCCTGGGCGGCGAGTTCGGCGATGCGCCTGCGGTCGGCGGTGGTGGGCGGCGGCAGCGTCGCCCCGATCGCCGCGAGCACTCCCGCGTAGGGGGAGTTGTTGTCCGACAGCGAAAGTCGCAGCAGCTCCAGCACCGGAACGTGCTCGCCGAGCAGCCGTTCGCCGCCGATCGGGTCGACGGTGGCGGCGAACTCCAGCAGCACCGGCAGATGGTCGGGCAGTTCCTCGTCCCCGAGTTCGACACCCGCGTGCCGGTAGGCGTGCTTGAAACGCAGCAACGCCATTCCGCGCTTGCGCGTGTCGCCGTAGGCGTAGAAGGTCAGGTGCAGGCTGGCGCGGCGGCGCATGTCGAAGGTCGCGACGTAGGCGGCCGCGAGTTCCAGCGGCGGGGTGGTCCGCAGGTAGTCGAGGCATCCGCTCAGGTGTGCGCGCACCTCGTCGTGTAGATCGGCTGCGGCGCTGGTCAATTGGTCGATCATGGCCAGTGTTTGCTCGGTGGGGTAGTCCAGCAGCAATGCGGCGATTCGCCACACCAGCTGGCGGTCGCGCTGGGCGAGTTCGACCACCGCTTCCGGGCGGCGGCGCAACTTCAGCAGGCTCATCGCCCCGCTCCGCTCGGCGCGGAGGCCGGATCCCCCGCGACGCTGCCCGAGCCGTCGCCGTTGCCCGAGCCGTGCCCGTTGCCTGCGAGCCCGTCGCCTGCGCCGTTCGCGTGGCCGTTACCCGAGTGCCCGTTGCTCGTGCCGTCGGCGTGCCCGTTGCCGTTCGCGGCGCCATCGCTCGGTACCAGGCCCTCGGTGCTCTTGCCATCCCAGTTCAGCAGGTTGATCCGGGACGACTTCTGCTCCGGCGCGGCGTCGTTGGCGTCGGTGAGGTGGAACTTCTCCACCATCTGATCGAACGCCGTCATGCCCGGACCGCCGTCGGTGTCCAGGCTGCACCCGGTGGCGAGCGAATCCAGTTCGTGCGCACGGGCTCCCGCGCCGCTCGGGATGACATAGCGGTGCTCGTACTTGGCGATGGCCAGCAGCCGGTACATCGCCTCGATCTCCTCGGGCTCCAGCCGCACCGACGGCGCGATCGAGGGATCGGGCTCCTCACCGAGGTTCACCGACCGCATGAACGAGCGCATCGCCGCGAGGCGCTGCAACGAAGCGCGCACCGGCCCGACCTCGCCCGCGGTGAACAGCTCGGCCAGGTACTCCACCGGAATGCGCAGCGCATCGATCGCGCCGAACAGGTTGGACACGTTCTCGCCGTCGTGGCCGGTCTCGCTGAGCACGTCGACCACGGGCGACAGCGGCGGCACGTACCAGACCATCGGCATGGTGCGGTACTCCGGATGCAGCGGCAGCGCGATCTGATAGTCCACGATCAGCTTGTAGACCGGCGAATCCTGGGCGGCCTGAATCCATTCCGGCGAGATCCCGGCCCGCTCCGCCTCCGCGATCACCCGCGGGTCATGGGGATTGAGGAACACCCCGAGCTGCGACGGGTAGAGATCCTTGTCGTCGGTTACCGACGCGGCCTCGAGCACCGCGTCTGCGTCGTAGAGCATGACGCCGATGTAGCGCAGCCGCCCGACGCAGGTCTCCGAGCACACCGTCGGAATACCGACCTCCACGCGCGGGTAGCAGAAGGTGCACTTCTCCGCCTTGCCCGTCTTGTGGTTGAAGTAGATCTTCTTGTACGGGCAGCCCGACACGCACTGCCGCCAGCCGCGGCACTTGTCCTGATCCACCAGCACGATGCCGTCCTCCGCGCGCTTGTAGATCGCGCCGGAGGGGCAGGACGCCGCGCAGGAGGGGTTCAGGCAGTGCTCGCAGATGCGCGGCAGGTAGAACATGAAGGTCTCTTCGAACTCCAGTTTCACCTGCTCCGACAGCTTCGCCAGCAGCGGGTCCTTGCCGACCTGCTCGGGGCCGGAGCCGAGGTCGTCGTCCCAGTTGGCGCCCCAGGTGACCTGCGTGTCCTGGCCGGTGATCAGCGATTTGGGCCGCGCGACCGGCGTGGTGTCGACCGGCGGGGAGGACAGCAGATTGTCGTAGTCGTAGCTCCACGGCTCGTAGTAGTCCTCGACCGTGGGCAGATCCGGGTTGGCGAAGATGTTCAGCAGCCGCTTCAGCCGGGAGCCGGACTTCAGGGTGAGCTTGCCGCGCTTGTTCAGCGTCCAGCCGCCCTTCCACTTCTCCTGATCCTGGTACTGCCGCGGATAGCCTTGCCCGGGGCGGGTTTCCACGTTGTTGAACCAGACGTACTCGGTGCCGCCGCGGTTGGTCCACGCCTGCTTGCAGGTGACCGAGCAGGTGTGGCAGCCGATGCATTTGTCCAGGTTCATCACCATGGCCAGCTGTGCCATGACGCGCATGTCAGTACCGCCTTCTCGCGTCGGTGGATGGTGTCCGCGTGCCGCGCTCGCCCATGTCAGTACTCCACTTCCTGCGAGCGCCTGCGAATCGTGGTCACCTCGTCGCGTTGATTTCCGGTGGGGCCGTGGTAGTTCAGCGCGAAGGACTGCTGCGCGTAGCCGCCGATGAGATGCGAGGGCTTGATCATGATGCGGGTGAGCGCGTTGTGGATGCCGCCGCGCTTGCCCCGGCCCTTGGTGTCCTCGCCGATGCCCTCGATACGCGGCACGTCCACCGCGCGATCCTGGGCGTGGTACATGAACACCGTGCCCTCCGGCATCCGGTGGCTGACGATGGCGCGAGCCACCACGATGCCGTTGCGGTTGATCGCCTCGATCCAGTCGTTGTCGGCCACGCCGATCTTCGCCGCGTCGCGATCGGACATCCAGATCGTCTGACCGCCGCGCGAGAGCGTGAGCATGTGCAGGTTGTCCTGGTAGGCGGAGTGGATCGACCATTTCGAGTGCGGCGTCAGGTAACGCACCGTGACGCCCCGCTCGCCGACCTCGCCGATCGAGGGCTCGCGGAACAGCGCGGTCATGTCCAGCGGCGGACGGAAGATCGGCAGCTGCTCGCCGAGCTCGATCATCCAGTCGTGATCGAGGTAGAAGTGCTGCCGCCCGGTGAGCGTGTGCCAGGGCTTGAGCCGCTCGGTGTTGATGGTGAACGGCGAGTACCGGCGTCCGCCGGTCTCGCTGCCCGACCACTCCGGCGAGGTGATCACCGGCACCGGGCGCGCCTGGGTGTCGGCGAAGGTGATCCGCTTGCCCTCGTGCTCGGCGGCCAGGTCGGCCAGTTTCGTTCCGGTGCGGCGTTCCAGCGCGTGGAAACCCTCCACCGCGAGCCTGCCGTTGGTGGTGCCCGACAGCGCGAGGATCGCCTCGGCCGCGTGCGTGTCCTTGGCCAGCGACGGGCGGCCCTGCGCGACACCGGACACGACCGTGCCGTTCACCCCGGCCAGGTACTCCACCTCCTGGTCGGGATAGGTGGTGACGCCCTTGGTGGTGACGCCGAGCGTGTCGACCAGCGGCCCGAGCGCGGCCATCTTCTCCGCGATCTTCGGGTAATCGCGTTCGACCACGACCAGCTTCGGCATGGTCTTGCCCGGAATCGGCTCGCACTCACCGGCTTTCCAGTCCAGCACGCGGCCGCCCGCCTGCGCCGTCGCGTCCGGCGAGTCGTGCTGCAACGGAACGGCGACGATGTCCTTGCGCTTGCCCAAGTGCTTCTCGGCCATCCAGGAGAAGCCGCGCGCGATCCGGTGGAAGGCGTCGAAGTCGGTCTTGGCCTCCCAGGGCGGCGAGATGGCCGGGGAGAACGCGTGCACGAACGGGTGCATGTCGGTGGAGGACAGGTCGTGCTTCTCGTACCAGGTGGCGGCGGGCAGCACGATGTCGGAGAACAGCGTGGTGCTGGTCATCCGGAAGTCCAGCGACAGCAGCAGGTCCAGCTTGCCGGTGGCGGCGGTCTCCCGCCAGTTCAGCTCCTGCGGCCGCACGCCGGTGGCTTCGGCGCCCTGCAGGTTGGAGTCGGCGCCGAGCAGGTGGCGCTGGAAGTACTCGTTGCCCTTGCCGGAGGAACCGAGCAGGTTCGCCCGCCACACGGTCAGGCAGCGTGGGAAGTTCTCCGGCGCGTCCGGGTCCTCGCAGGCGAATTTCAGGTCGCCGGACTTCAACCCGTCCACCACGTGCTCGGGCGCGGTCTTGCCCGCGGCCTCGGCCTCGTCGACCAGGTCGAGCGGGTTGCGGTCGAAGGTGGGGTAGCTCGGCATCCAGCCCAGCCGGCTGGCCAGCGCGATGTTGTCGGCGGCCGTGCGCCCGGCGAACTTGCCCGTGCCGAGCGGAGAGGCGAACGACTCGGCGGTGAACGGGTCGTAGCGCCACTGGTCGTTGGTCAGGTACCAGAACACGGTGCCCTGCATCTGCCGCGGCGGGCGCTGCCAGTCCAGGCCGAAGGCCAGGGTGGACCAGCCGGTGACCGGGCGGCACTTCTCCTGCCCGACGTAATGCGCCCAGCCGCCGCCGTTCACGCCCTGGCAGCCGGTCAGCAGGGTAAGGGTGAAGAACGCGCGGTAGATCTGATCGGAGTGGAACCAATGGTTGGTGCCCGCGCCCATCAGGATCATCGAGCGGCCGCCGGACCGGTCGGCGTTGTCGGCGAACTCCCGCGCGATGCGCTGGGCCTGCACGGCGGGCACGCCGGTGATGGCTTCCTGCCAGGCCGGGGTGTAGGGCTCGGTCGCGTCGTCGTAGCCGCTCGGCCACGTGCCGGGCAGTCCGTCGCGGCCGACGCCGTACTGGGCGAGCAGCAGATCGAAGACCGTGGTGACACGTTTGCCCGCGACGGTCGTGGTCGGCACACCGCGCACGAGCACGCCGGGAACGTCGCTGTCGAAGCGGGGAATCTGTACAGCCGCAGCATCGTCGGTGCGGCCGTACAGACTCAGAAGGGGATCGACGTCCCCGAGATCGAGGTTCCAGCGGCCGGTTCCCGCTTCGCCGAACCGATGACCGAGCGACCCGTTCGGCACCACCGGCTGCGCCTGCGCGTCCAGCAGCACCGTCTGGAACTCGACGCCCTCGCCGGTGCGGCCCAGGTCGGCGGCGGTGAGGAACTTGCCGGGCAGGTAGGCCCCGTCGCGCTCGTCCAGCGTGATCAGGTACGGCAGATCGGTGTAGCGCTTGATGTAGTCGAGGAATCGCGGCGTCGACTTCTCGACGAAGAACTCCTTCAGCACCACGTGGCCCATCGCCATGGCCAGCGCGGCATCGGTGCCGGGACGCGCGGGCACCCACTCGTCGGCGAACTTGGTGTTGTCGGCGTAGTCGGGGGAGACCACGACCACCTTCTGGCCCCGGTAGCGGGCCTCGGTCATGTAGTGCGCGTCCGGCGTCCGGGTGACCGGCACGTTCGAGCCCCACATGATGAGATAGCCCGCGTCGAACCAGTCCGCGGACTCCGGCACGTCGGTCTGGTCGCCGAACACCTGCGGCGATGCCACCGGCAAGTCGGCGTACCAGTCGTAGAACGACAGCATGGAGCCGCCGAGCAGCGAGATGAAGCGGGCGCCGACGGCGTGGCTGACCATCGACATGGCGGGGATCGGCGAGAACCCGGCCACCCGGTCCGGGCCGTACTGCTTGATCGTGTAAACGTGTGCGGCAGCGGCGATCTCGGCCGCCTCCCACCACTCGGCGCGGACGAATCCGCCCTTGCCCCTCGCGGCCTTGTAGCTGCGCGCCTTCTCGGGGTCTTCGACGATCTCGCCCCAGGCCAGCACCGGATCCTTGAGCCGGGACTTGGCTTCCCGGTACAGCTCCAGCAACGTGCCGCGCACGTACGGGTAGCGCACCCGGGCGGGCGAATAGGTGTACCAGGAGAACGACGCGCCGCGCGGGCAGCCGCGCGGCTCGTACTCCGGCTTGTCCGAGCCCACGGAGGGGTAGTCGGTCTGCTGTGACTCCCAGGTGATCACACCGTCTTTGACGTAGATCTTCCACGAACAGGACCCGGTGCAGTTCACGCCGTGCGTGGAGCGCACCACCTTGTCGTGCGACCAGCGATCCCGGTAGAACTCGTCGGCGCTGCGACCGCCGACCTTGTGCAGCGTCCGCTGATCGGACGATATCTCGCCCCGGTGGAAATATTTCCCCAGCCGCAGGAGCGCGTCCCCGGCGTCGGTGGCCGGGGCGGAGGGTGTATGACCCTGGGTACGCGAATTAACCACGACGTCCCCTTCGAGCTGTGCGATCGGGTTGATGTTCCGACTGTAAAGAGGCGCGCACGGCTGACCAAACGTCTTTCTCACAGCCCATTCGGAAGGGTGGTGAGTTGTGAGACCGGCGCAACCTCACGGTCACGGTAGCGCGGTGCTATCGGGCGGCATCCGCTGGGCCGACCAGGGGCAAACGGCTCTGAACTGGACAAAATCGGATCCGAGGAGGCCGCCCGCACGCATGTCGGTGATGCTTTGGAAACGGCGGGTTCTCCAGTGCTTTACATTTGTTAACACATTGGATCGATCTTCAGTGGGGCATTTTTCCAGTGTTCCGGCGAGTTTCGCTCGCGGCTCGGTGGCAACGTATTGTAAGCGTAATCACAATTCGCTGTGAATTCGCTCGACGTCGATCAATTGCACTGTGCTCCAGGCTCCGCCCGATCCGCCGTCGCCTCGATCGGGTCCGGGTGGCGTCGCCAGTCTGGCTACCACCCGCCGGATGACACTGTCGCTCAACCGGCGGTGGACGACGGAGGGGCCGTGCGGTGGTGGAACGGCTGCCGACTCGCGGTACGCCGTCCTCGCGCAACACGGCCCCACGGTGGACGGAAACGACATCGGCATACGGACCGACGCGCGGCTCGGTCGATCCGGCCGAAAGTGATCGTGGTTCCGAGGAGGTTATCTGCGCGATCAGACCTGGTCGGCGGGGTTGATGTCGGCGAACGTGTCGACCCAGTGGTGTGGCGGCCGAGGTGGATTGGGTTCGCCGGGTCGGGCCAGCCCGACCACTCGCCACCCAGCGGCGACGGCGGCGTCGAGTTCGTCCGGGTGATCGGACAGGAACAAGATGCGTTCGGCAGGGGCGCCGATGGCGCCCGCGATCTTGTCGTAGGAGGACGCCTCGCGTTTTCCGCCCGCCGTCGACAGATCGAAGTACCCGCTGATCAGGCCGGACAGACTGCCTCCATGCGCGAAGGCGAACCAATCCTGCTGATTGCGAATCGATCCCGAGGAGTAGACGTACAGCGCGAGACCCGCGGCGTGCCACGCGGCCAGGGCCGGTGGCACGTCGGGGAAGAATTCGCCGTGCAGTGCGCCGCTGCGGAAACCCTCCGCGCAGATCACACCCTGCGCGGTCTTCAAAGGCTCGGCCTTGACGTCGGTGTCGAGCCACCCGCGCAGGATCGCGGCGACTTCGGCCGGATCCGCGTCCGGCCGCCCGGCCAGCTGCCTGGTCGCGGCCAGCACGGGCGCCGCGGCCGCGGAGCTGTTCTCGGCCAGCCACTCCGGAAGCCGTTCGCGGGTGTAGCCGTACAGGTCTTCGCGAACCGCGGCGGTGGGGCTGGTGGTGCCCTCGATGTCGACGACGACGGCGTCGATCACGGCGCGGTGAGCAGCTCGTCGAGGCTGGGGAAGCCCGCGCTGATCTTGTCGCCGGTGAAGTCGCCGACCCAGCCGTCCTCCTCCTCGAAGAAGCGGATGGCGATGAAGTCGGGGCGTTCGCCCATGTCGAACCAGTGCAGCGTGCCCGCCGGAACCGAGAGCAGATCGCCGCCCTCGCAGACCACCGCGAGAACTTCCTCGCCCAGGTGCAGGTAGAAGCAACCGCGCCCGGCGGCGAAGAAGCGCACCTCGTCTTCGGCGTGGCGGTGCTCGTCGAGGAACTTCCCTCGGGCGCCCTTGGCGATCTCCGGCCACTGCGGGTCGGCGTCGTCGGGGTGGATGCGGGCGATGTCGATGTGCTTGTAGCGCCCGGTCTCGTTCAGTTCGGCGACGTTCGTCTCGTAGTGCGCGAGCAACTCCTCCGACGGCACCGACGCGGCGTTCTCCACCACCGGCCAGCGGCCGAACGTGATGCCGTGCCTGGCGAGTTCGGTGCCGATCATCTCGTCGTCGCTGGTGCGTACGCGCACGTCGGCCGCGTTGTCGGCGGCCATCACCTGCAGCAGGGTCATGTCAGTCCAATCTCGAGAAAATCGTCGCGCGGGCCGAACGCCGCCGGACTACCGGTGCGGCACACCAGCTCACACAATGCTTCCAGGCATTCGGCGCGATCGCGCGCCTGGGCGAGATCATCGCCCCACGCGGTGATCCCGTGCCCGGCAATGATCAGGACCGGAAGCGCGTCGGGGTGGTCGAGGAGATAGCGCTCGATGTCGGCCCCGATGCGCGGCACCTCGGGCCAGTTCGGGAAGACCGGGATGTCCGCGACGGCCGGATCGCCGCCACCGAGTCCCTTGATCAACTCGTAGTCGGTGATCCGCAGCGTGCCGAGCATTCCCGGCGTCGCCGAGCGGGTGGCCAGTGCCGTGGCGAACGGCGGATGGATGTGCACGACCGCTTGCGCCGGACGGGCCCGGTAGACGGCGGTGTGGATCGTCGTCTCCGCGGAGGGTTTGCGCCCCTGATCGGTCACGGGCGCGGAGTCCGCGACGCGCACGGTGACCATGTCGCGCTCGGTGAGCTCCCCTTTGGACAGCCCGCTCCCGGTGACCACGGCGGTCGCGCCGGTGCGCACGGAGATATTGCCCGCCGTACCCGGCATCCAGCCGCGCCGGTACAGCTCGCGGGCGAGGTCCGCGATTTCCGCGCCGGGCGACCGATCGGACCGGTGCACCACACCCTCTTCGGTGACCACCGCGGTCACCAAATCGGCGGGCGTGACGTCGAAGGCCGGGTTGAAGACCTCGGTGTGCGCGGGAGCCGTTGCCACACCGCCGAATCCGGTCACCTCGGCCGCCGCGCGTTCCTCCACGACGATCTCCCGGCCGGTGGCCATCGAGAGGTCGCGGGTCGACTCCGGGGCCACCACGACGAACGGGATGCCGTGGTGGCGGGCGGCGAGCGCGAGACCGTAGGTGCCGATCTTGTTGGCGACGTCGCCGTTGGCGGTGACCCGGTCGGCGCCGACCAGCACGCAGTCGACCTGTCCGGTCGCCATCGCCCAGGCGGCGGCGGAATCGATGGTCAGCCGGTGCGGGATGCCCGCCTCGGCCAGTTCCCACGTGGTCAGGCGGGCGCCTTGCAGCAGCGGGCGGGTCTCGTCCACCAGCACCTGCTCGATGGCGCCGCGCTCGGACAACACCCGCAGCGTGCCGATGGCGGTGCCGAACGCGCTGGTCGCGAGCCGTCCGGTGTTGCAATGGGTGAGCACGCGCAGCGGCCGGTCCGGACACAGGCGCTGCACCAGGTCGGCGGCGTTGGTGGCGGCGGCCCGGTTGACCCGGCCGTCTTCGGCCAGCATGTCGAGGGTCTCGGCGAGGACCGCATCGGCGCCCCGGCCCACCTTCGCCCGGACCCGCCGCACCGCCCAGGCCAGATTGACCGCCGTCGGCCGGGCCGCCGCGATCCGGTCCGCTTCGGCCTGCGCCGCGGTCTCGTCCACCACGCCGCCTACGGTGTGCGCGGCGGTGGCGATGACGACGCCGAACGCGCCCGCGATGCCGATGGCGGGCGCGCCGCGAATGGCCAGCGTCCTGATCGCGTCGATGACCTGGTCGACGGTGCTCAGCCGCAGCTCACGCACCTCGTGCGGCAGTCCGCGCTGGTCGATGGTGACGAGCGCGCCGTCGTCCCAGACCAGTGAGCTGTCGTCCATCAGGCGCATCCTTCGCGTCGAACCGGGTCGTGCCTGGTCAACGGTATCGGACGCCGGACGGCGAGCCGAAATCGCGTCAGGCCGCCCCGGCGCGCAGTTCGGCGGCGCGTTCGCGCGGGTCGTAGTCGGGGCCGACGCCCTCAATGAGCAGCAGGTCGCCGTCGATGTGATCGGCGCGCAGCGGCAGGATCTCCTGATAAGCGGGCGAGTGGTACCACTCCCGCGCCTCGGTCATCCCGGGGAACTCGATCAGCACCATGCTGCCGGGCCAGTCGCCTTCCACGACCTCGGCAGGGGGCCCGTGGATGACGAAGCGGCCGCCGAACGGGTCCAAGGTGGCCTGGATGCGCTCCAGGTATTCGAGGATGTCGGGATGCGGCCTGCGACTGCGGAGATGGGCGAAGCCATAGGCGGACATGGCGTGTGGTTCCTTCGTTCGACGACGCCGGAGATGGCGTCGAACCGACGGTAGGTCCGCCTCGCACGGGGTGGCAATTACCTCCGGGGTAAGCACAGGGCCTGAAACCGACCGCAGCCGCCGGTCCCGGGAGGAGGTGGGGCCGGCGGCGCGGGGGGCGCAGATCAGCTAGCGGCGGCGCTCCTGCTCGCCGCGCCGGTCGGGCATCTCGGAACGGTTGCCCCGACGGCCTTCCATGTCAGCGCCTTCACGGATGTCCTGCTCTTGGCGCTGTTGCTGCTGCTGCCTCGGCATCTGCTTCGGCATTTTCTTAGGCGTTTTCTTCGACTTTTCAGCCATCTCCACTCGGTCCTTTCCGGGGGATTGATATTCGCCTAACGAACACACGATAGCGAGCGGGAATGGCCTGTGGAAGAGGAAATGAAAAATATGGCTCCGAGCGGCTCGGTTGTTGTGTTTCCGCTGGTAGGAGCGCTATTGATCGCTGTATTCAGTAATGAATCCAGTTCAGTTCGACTTTTTCTTCCGGCCGGGTCGAGGCGAGGTGGGCCGTATGAAAACGGCGGTCAGGCATTCGTTTTATTTTCCTCGTGGATCGCTCTGCCGACGTATATCGCATTCGACTCCGCTGCCGCAAAGGAGTGCGCGTGCACGTTCCCGTGACAACGAAACCCGCTGCGCCGCAGAGACTTCGGATAGACGTCGGCCGAGCATTGGCGCACCGTCGTATTCCGCGCTCACTCGATCTCGCTGAGGCCAAGGCCCGCAACCGATTTCGTTCGGTCCACGACGCGCCCCGCAGGCCGAAGGGTTCAGCGCAGCGGCAGGAATTCGACGATCGCGCCGTCCTCGGCATCGGACGGGACGACCACCAGGCCGTCGCGGTCGATCAGGCCGCCCAGATGTGCCGTCCGGACAACCGGGTCGCCGATCCATCCGCCTTCCTCGGCGGCGCGAGCCGGAACGATGCGCGTCACCTGTCCGGCGATCTCGGCGGCGTTGTGCAGCGGCCCGCGCAGCGGGCGGGCGGGGAGCGCGCCGGTGCGGCCCTCGACGATCGCGGGTGCCAGCGCCATGAGCGTCGCGACGGCGGCGAACGGGTTGCCCGGCAGGCCGAGCACCGTGGTGCCGGAGGTGAGCCGGGCGACGACGGTGGAACCGCCCGGCCGCAGCCGCAGCCGCGGCACCACGATCTCGGCTCCGGCGCGGGTCAGGGCGGCACGGAGCTGGTCGGCCGCCCCGCCGCCGGTCGCGCCGACGATCACCAGCAGGTCGCGATCCGGCGCGACGGTCATGACCTCGTCGAATCCGTGCGGAGTGTCGCGCAGGTGCACCCGATCGGTGGTGCGAATGCCGTACCTGGCCAGCAGTTCCGGCAGGATCGGGCCGATCGAATCGCGCGTCTGCCCCGCCTGTAGCGGACCTTCGCTGCGGATCTCGTCACCGGTCATGACGACGTGCGCGCGGACCGGGCCGCGCACCGGCGCGGCGGTGACCTCGACGCTCGCGGCCGCGGAGACCAGCGCCGCGGTGACCGGCGCCCCCTCCGGCGCGACCGGATCACCGGCCGCCCGGTCCTCGCCGCGGCGGCGGATGTCGTCGCGCAGCGGGGTGTCCGGCAGGCGGTACAGCGTTTCGTCGACGACGTGCACGAACTCGTCGCGCAGCACGCCCGTGGTGCCGTCGGGGACGTGCGCGCCCGTGGCGATGCGCACCGCCTCGCCCGGCAGCAGCCCCACCGGACGCCGTCCGCCCGCGAAGCCGACGTCGCGGCGCAGGCGCCACGGCCCGTCGCCCGCCACCGCGTAACCGTCCATCGCCGAGACGTCGAAGCGAGGCAGCGGCCCGGCGGCCGTCAGCGGGCCCGCGAGCGCGGCCCCGATCACCGAACACAGGTCGGCTTCGTACGCGGTAAGCCGGGAAAGTCTGGTGTGCAGCAGGTTTCGCGCGTCGCCGAGCTCGAGCGGCGGTTGCTGTCGTGGCGCGTCCACCGCCGCTCTGGCCTGTCGCACCTCCTCTTCGGTGTCGCAGTCGCCGACGCCGGAGAGCGGGATGATCCCGGCGGCTGCGGGCACCAGCGCCTTCATCGGCTGATTGATCAGCGCGTCGAGCTCGTCCAGTGCGGCCGCCAGCGCGGAACGCCGCCACACCCCGATCAGGTATTGCGGCCGACCCGACTCGTCGGCCGCGAACACCGCGTCCGCTCCCGATTCGGTGGCGTGCCGGATGAGTTCGGCGATCGCCGACGGCGACAGGAACGGAAGGTCGGCGGCAAGCACCACGACCAGCGGGGCGGCGGAGCCGAGGGCCCGCAGCCCCGTGTCGATCGCCGCCACCGGACCCGATCCGGGCGGCACCTCGCGAACCTGCGTGATCTCCGGCGCCAACTCGGGGCGGTGCGGTCCGACCACCACCGTCCGCGCGCACGAGGCGACGGCGGCGAGCGCCACTTCGAGCATGGAACGGCCGCCGATGACGATGGCCGGTTTGTCCACGCCGCCCATCCGGCTGGCCCGGCCGCCCGCGAGCACGATCGCGTCGACGGCCGTCACACGCCACGACCCGGACTCAGGTACACCATGGCCGCCATGCTAATTCGTCAGCGCGGGGAAGCCGGGGAGCGGACGGCGTCGATCAGGCGTTCGACCAGAAGCGGGCCGGTGGCAGCAGCCGGAACTCGTTGAGCTCCGGGTCGGCGAGCACGAGGTCGGTATCGCGGTCGGGAGCCGGGGCGCCGCGGTCGATGGAGGTGGCGCCCGCCGCGTGCAGCCGGGCCACCTCGGCGGCCCGGTCGTCGGCCGGGAACGAGGTGAGATCCAGGCGCAGTCTGGTCCGGCCCGACCCCGCGTCGGGCGTGCGCACGAACTCCAGCCAGGAGCCCAGTCCGGTCGGTGCGCGCAATCCGGCCAGCCGCTCGCCGCGCCGCATGGACGGCCAGCCGGTGGCGGTCGACCAGAATTCGGCCAAGCGCTGCGGATCGCGCGTGTCGACCACGACCGCCGCGACGGCTCCGGTGTCCACGTACTCCTCCCTCGGTTCGAGCACGCAGAACTCGTTGCCCTCCGGATCGGCGAGCACCGCCCACGGCACCGCGCCCTGCCCGATGTTGATCGAGCGCGCACCCAAGGCCAGCGCCCGGTCCACCTGGGTGCGCTGGTGGTCCAGCGAGCGGGTGGCCAGATCGAGGTGCAGGCGATTCTTGCCGACCTTGGCCCGCATCGCGGGCAGGAAGGTGAGCGCCAAGTCGCCGCCGTCGGCGTCGGGAGCCGCCACGTTCACCTCGTCGCGGCGGTCGAGGGTGACACTCCAGCCCAGCAGTTCGGCCCAGAAATCCGCGACCGAGCGGGGCCGGTCGGCGTCGAACACGACACATGCCAGGCGGGTGGGCATGGATCAACGGTACTGGCCGCCATTCCGGCACGGAGGAATTTCGGAAAGCGGCGCTCAGTCGCCGGGGAGATCGGGCAGCGGGAAGCGTGCGGCGCGCAGGTCGACGCGTCCGTCCCGGATCGGCACGCCCTCTTCGGCCAGCAGGCGCAGCTGGCGATGAGCCAGGTGGGCGGCGGGACGGCCGCTCGCGCCGAGCACCCGATGCCAGGGCAGATCGGCCGAGTCGGTGCGCATGATCCAGCCCACCGTGCGCGGCGTCGACAAACCGGCGGCCGCCGCGATGTCGCCGTAGGTGACCACCCGGCCGGGCGGAACCGCCGCCACCAGCGCGCGCACCTGCTCGATCTGGGCGTCGGTGGTCGGCATCGGCTCAGAGCACCGAGCGCACGAGTTCGCCGGTCTGGGCCGGATACGCCTGGGCGACCATGTGATCGCAGTTCCATTCGAGCACGGTCAGGCCCGCGCCCATGTGCTCGGTGAGCGCCGCGCGGAATTCCGGCGTGACGAACGGCGGGTGCACCTTCATCGCCTGCACCAGCACGGTCGGCAGGTCGGCGGGCGGAAGCACCCAGTGGCGGGCCAGCTGGCCCCAGTAGGAGTTGATCGCTGGCAGGCTCATCCGCCAGCCGAAGCGCCCGTCGGCGGTGGGCATCAGGTGTTCGTCGAGTTCGGCTTCCAGCAATCGCGGCTCCACATCGCCCCAGCCGGTGTCGAGTTTGTCCTGGCGCGCGTGGTCGACGCTGTCGTAGTCGGCCGAGACCAGGGTGGACAGCGCGATCTCGTTGAGCCATTCCGGCTCCAGCGCGATCGCCGGATCGAGCAGCACCAGTTTGCGCACCAGTTCGGGATGCCGATGGGCCAGGTGCAGCGCGCACGCGCCGCCGAAGGAGTGCGCGACAACCACCACCGGGCCGTCCGCCTCGGCGGCGACCAACTCGACCAGGTCCTCGACGATGGTCTCGAAGTTCCACGGCGGCAGCGAGGTCGAGCGGCCGTGCCCGCGCAGATCCGGTGCGAGCACCCGTACGTCGGGCAGATGCCGGGTCGCCAGATCTTCCCAGCGTTTGCCGTGACCGGTCACACCGTGCAGGGCGAGCACCACCGGTCCCGTCGTCGGACCGAACCGGTGGACATTCAGAACAGACACCGGTCCATTCTGACCTGCGCCGTGATCGGCCGCAGCGCCGGTCGGGCGGAGGCGTGTACCGGCGTGTCGGTCGTGTCTGTTGCAATAGCCCGCGTGGTGCGATCGGATGGCGCGGTGCGACTGGTTCGCCGGAACGTGGTGGCGCCCCGGCCGCGAGACTGGGGCGCCGATGTCCGCGCGCTGCTGGACGCCGCGGCGGAGGCCGGTCCCGCGCGCCCGGGATGGCGGCCCTGGCAGGTGCTCGGCGGCCCGGGCACGGGTAAGACCGCCCTGCTGGTCGACCTCGCCGCCGGGCGCATCGCGGCCGGAGCCGACCCGGAATCGGTGCTGGTACTGACCCATTCGAAACAGGCCGCGGGCGCTGTACGAGACGCCATCACCACGCGGCTGAGCGGCCCGGGCCCCGGCGCGGAGGGCGGTGTGCCCGGCGCCACACGAGAACCCTTGGTGCGCACCCTGCACTCGTACGCCTTCTCCGTGCTGCGCAGGCACGCGATGGCGCACGGCAACCCGCCGCCGCGTCTGCTGACCGGAGCCGAACAGGACGCCGTGGTGCGCGAGATGCTGCGCGGCGATCTGGCGGACATGGCCGAGGGCGCGCACGGATTGTGGCCGGAGCGACTGCGGCCCGCCCTCGCGCTCGGCGGGTTCGCCGAACAGTTGCGCGATCTCATGCTCCGGGCCACCGAACGCGGCATCGGGCCGGAGGACCTGGTGCGCCTCGGCCGCGAGCACGCCAAGCCCGAATGGGTGGCGGCGGGCAGGTTCGCCCTCCGCTACGAGCAGACGATGCTGCTGCGCTGGTCGGTGGGCGTCGATGCGCCGGAGGCGACCGCGCCCGCGCTGGACGCCGCCGAACTCGTCGGCGCGGCGCTGGACGCCCTGGCCGCCGACCCGAATCTGCTTGCCGCCGAACGCGCCAGGATCCGATACCTGCTGGTAGACGACGCGCAGCACCTGGACCCGCAGGCGGCGATCCTGGTGCGAGCGATCGGGCACAGCGCCAGGACCACGGTGGTCGCGGGCGATCCCGACCAAGCCGTGTTCGCCTTCCGCGGCGCCGACGCGCGATTCGTCGCGGAACTCGACGTGCCACCCGAGCGGCGAGTCGTGTTGCGCGACAACCATCGGTTCAGCGGTCAGGTGGAGCTGGCGGTCGCCCGGATCGCCGCACGCCTGCCGGGTAGTGCGCCGCAGCGCATCCCCGTGCCGGAAGACACCGGCCCGCGGGAGGACGGCACCGAGGTGCGCGTGCGCGTGCTGGCCACGCCG
Organism: Nocardia sichangensis; assembly: GCF_047200615.1. Lineage (NCBI taxonomy): Bacteria > Bacillati > Actinomycetota > Actinomycetes > Mycobacteriales > Nocardiaceae > Nocardia > Nocardia sichangensis. The sequence goes on along the minus strand of NZ_JBJZOK010000023.1, from coordinate 75,766 downwards.
GCGAAAGAGGCCGCGCTCATCGCCGACCACTTGCGCCGCGCGCATCTCACCGGCGGGGTGCCGTGGTCGCGGATGGCGGTGATCGTCCGTTCGGTGCCGCTGTCGCTGGCGCCGCTGCGCCGCGCCCTCCTCGCCGCGGGCGTGCCGGTGCGGCAGCCCGCGCTGGACACGCCGCTGGCGCGCAGGCGCGGCGCGGCCTGGATGCTGCTCTCGCTGCGCGCGGTCCTGGCGGGGGAGCAGGCGCAACGGGGCGCGGAACCGGCGTTCGAGCCGGAGGACGCCCTCGATCTGCTGTCCGGGCCGCTCGGCGGCGCGGACCAGATCGCCTTGCGCCGGTTGCGCCGCGGCATCCGGCGCGCGGTGCTGGAATCGGTGCGCGCGGGGGCGAAAACATCGGAAGCGGGCGACGATTCGCCGCCCGACCGCGACTCGGACATCGACCGCCCCTCCGCACTGATGTTGCGCGATCTGCTGATCGGGACCGGCGATCCGGCCATCATGGACCGGCTCACCGAGGTCGAGGCCGCGCCGCTGCGCCGGGTGCTGGACGCGCTGCGCCGGGCGCGCAAGGTGCGCGGGCGCGGCGCGGGCCTGGAGGACGTGCTGTGGGCGCTGTGGACCGGTTCTCGGCTGGAACGGCGCTGGGTGGCGCAGTCCGAGCGCGGCGGCGCGGTCGGCATGCAGGCCGATCGTGATCTGGACGCGGCGGTCGCGTTGTTCGACGCGGCCGCCGCCTATGTCGACCGGTTGCCGCGCGCGAGCATCGAAGGGTTCGTCGAATACCTGACGCAGCAGGAGATTCCGCAGGACGCGGCGCCGCGCACGCTGCCGGGCGAAGCGGTGGCGCTGCTGAGCGCGCACGCCGCCGCGGGGCGGGAATGGGATGTGGTCGCCGTCGCCGCCGTCCAGGAAGGGATTTGGCCCGACCCACGCACTCGCGGCACCCTCCTGCACACCGAGGACCTGGTCGATCTCACCGCCGGGGTGTCCGATGCGGGGGAGCGGGTGAGCCGTGCGGCGCCGATCCTCGCCGAGGAGCGCAGGTTGCTGCTCGTCGCGTGCAGCCGGGCCCGGCGGTCGCTGCTGGTCACCGCGGTGGAATCGGTGGCGGGCGAACGCGATCTGGTGCCGTCGCGCTTTCTCGCCGAACTGCTCGGACACGACGACGACGGCGAGCCCGGTGCGCTCCCGGTGGCCGACCCCGGCCGCGCCCTGGTGATGCATTCGCTGGTCGCCGAATTGCGCGGCGTGGTCTGCGATCCGGAGGCCGACCCGGAACGCAGGCGCCGCGCCGCGCACCAGCTCGCACGGCTGGCCGACGCGGGCGTCCGGGGAACCCACCCCGACGACTGGTACGGCACCACCGAACTCAGCTCGCGGCGACCGCTGTGGACCGAGGACGACGGCGCGGTCGCGCTGTCGCCCTCCACCGTCGAATTGCTGCGCACCTGCCCGCTGCGCTGGGCGCTGGAACGCAACGGCGGTACCGACGGCGACAACCCGCACGCCGTCAAGGGCAATCTGGTGCACACGCTCGTGCAGGCGCTGGCGGGCAAAGTACCCGAGGAACAGGTGCGCGCCGCGTTGGATCGCGCCTGGCGGGCGGTGGATCCGGGGACCGGCTGGCATTCCCGGCAGGAATTGCGCCGCACCGAGGCGATGCTGGAGACCTTCTCGGCCTGGGTGCGCAACACGCGCGGCGAACTCACCCAGGCCGGAGTCGAGGTGCCGGTGGACTGCGTGCTGCCCGCGCGCACGGAAGACGAACGCGCCGTACGGATCCGGGGCCGCGTCGACCGGCTGGAGCGAGACGCGCAAGGCCGTTTCGTCATCGTCGACGTGAAGACCGGCAAGTCGCCGGTCACCAAGCAGGCCGCCGTCGATCACGCGCAGCTGGCGACTTACCAGGTAGCGGCCGCCGCAGGCGCTCTCGACGCACCGGAGGTATCCGGTTCGGCCGAGCCGGAACCCGCGATCGGCTCGGCGGGCGAACCCGGCGGGGCGCGATTGGTGTACGTCGCCAAGCCGAGCAAGGCGGAGGGCGCCACTCAGCGCATGCAGCCTCCGCTGGACGCCGAGGCGCTCGAGCACTGGCGCGACACGATCCACCAGGCCGCGTCGTCCACTCAGGGCCCCAGCTACCTCGCCATGCGCAACGACGGATGCCGCCACTGCGCGGTCGCGGGCAGCTGCCCCGTGCAGGACAGCGGGAGGCAGGTGACCGACGAGTGAGCGCGCTCTCGGTCCCGCCGCGCCCGGTCGCCGGGGCGCCGCCGTGACGGGCGGGGTGACGCCGCACCAGCTGGCGCAGGCGCTCGGCCTGCCGCCGCCGACCGACGAACAGGCCGCCGTGATCGCGGCGCCGCCGGGCCCCACCCTCGTGGTCGCCGGCGCGGGCGCGGGCAAGACCGAGACGATGGCCGCCCGGGTGGTGTGGATGGTCGCCAACGGGCTCGTGCTGCCGGACGAAGTGCTCGGGCTGACCTTCACACGCAAAGCCGCCCAACAGCTGACCGCCAGGATCCGGACCAGGCTGGCCCGGCTCGCGGGTGCGCCGCTGCTGCGCGAACTGGACCCGAGCGGCCGCCTGCGCGCCCAGCTGACCGGCGCGGAACCGGAGATCAGCACCTACCACTCGTACGCGGGCAGGTTGCTCACCGAACACGGCCTGCTGCTGCCGGTGGAACCGTCGGCGACCCTGCTGACCGCGACCCAGCTCTGGCAGCTCGCCCACCAGGTGGTGCACACCTGGGACGGCGATCTGGAGACCGATCGCACCCCGGTGTCGGTCACCGAGGCGGTGCTCGCGCTGTCCGGGCAGCTGGCCGAGCACCTGGTCGAGCCGGAGGAACTGGCCGAGGCGCACACCGAACTGGCGAAGCTGGTATACACGCTGCCCCCGGGCCCGCGGCAGCGGGGCGGCCCGAGCCAGACCCTGCTGAACATCGTGCAAGTGCAGCGGGAACGGGTAGCGCTGCTACCGCTGGTGCACGAGCTCGCCGAGGCATTGCGCCGACGGGGCGCACTGGACTTCGGCGCGCAGATGTCCCTCGCCGCACGGTTGGCGGCCGAGCACCCCGAGGTCGCCGCCGCCGAACGCGCCCGTTTCCGCTTGGTCCTGCTCGACGAGTACCAGGACACCGGCCACGCCCAGCGGGTCCTGCTCGCCGCCTTGTTCGGCGGCGCGCCGGAGGAGCGGACACCGCAGCCAGCGACTCCGCCCGACATTCCTCCGGGCGATCGTCGCGGCGACGATGCTTCGTCACCCGCGGGCGTTCACACAGTTGCGCAGAGGGCGGCGCTGCCCGGTGTGCGGGAGAGCGTCGTGGCAAGTTCGGACACACTGCCGGAAACCGGGTCCGGGTCGTCATCGACCACCGACGCGCTTCCTGCTCACCCCGCGCAGAGCACGCGGTCGCCGGGCGTCGACGCGAACGACGTCGAAGGACAACCGCGGTTCGCCGGCGCACACGACCCGCGCGCCGTGGCGAGGCGTGCGGACCAACCTTCGCGCCGGCACGAAACGCAGCGACTAGCCGTGACCGCCGTCGGCGACCCGATGCAATCCATCTACGGCTGGCGTGGCGCTTCAGCGGCGAACCTGCCCCGGTTCGCCACCGACTTCCCCAGCGCGCCGGGCGTGCCCGCCCCGACGCTGTCCTTGCTGACCAGCTGGCGCAATCCGCCGGAAGCGCTGGCACTGGCGAATCTGGTCGCGGAACCGTTGCGGCGCAAGGCGTCCGAGAGCGGCGGGGTGACGGTCGATGCCTTGCGCGCCAAGCCCGACGCCGGGCCGGGTGTGGTGGCGCTGGCGCTGACCGACACCGTCGCCGACGAACGGGAGTGGGTGGCCGGGCGAATCGCCGCGGAGTGGGCTGCCCGGCACGCGGCCCAACAGCAGCCGCCCACGTCCGCCGTACTGGTGCGCCGCAATGCCGATGCCGCGCCGCTCGCGGAAGCGCTTCGCGCACAAGGTCTTCCCGTGGAGATCGTCGGACTCGGCGGCTTGCTCGCCACACCGGAGGTCGCCGACGTCGTCGCCACCCTGCGGCTGATCGCCGAACCGGGTGCGGGCAGCGCCGCCATGCGTGTGCTGACCGGCGCGCGCTGGCGCGTCGGGGTCGCCGACATCGCCGCGCTCGCCCGCCGCGCCAGGGACCTGTCCATCCGGCGTCCCGGATCGGAGGGACATACCGAGATCGCCGACGGCGCCGCGCTGGACGAGGCGCTGCGCGAAGTGGCGCCGGAACCCGCCGAACAGGCCGGGCTGGCCGACGCGATCGCCGATCCCGGTCCGCCCGAGCGGTATTCACCCGCCGGGTTCGCCCGCATCGAGGCGCTGGGACGGGAACTGGCCGCGTTGCGCGAACGCAGCGGTCAGCCGTTGGCGGAACTGGTCGCCGATGTCGAGCGCACCATCGGCGTCGGTGTGGAGACCCAGACCCGGCGAGCCATGGCGGGCACCGGGGCCGGACGTGAGCATCTGGACGCGTTCGCCGAGGTGGTGGCCGGGTACGCCGCGGACACCGGCGCCTCGCTCGGCGGACTGCTCGCGTTCCTCGCCGCCGCGGAAGAGGTCGAGAACGGGCTGGAGCCGGGCGAGGTCGAGGTCGCCAAGGACCGGGTGCAGGTGCTGACCGTGCACGCGGCGAAAGGCCTGGAATGGGAGATCGTCGCGGTCCCGCACGTGGTGGAGGGCGTGTTCCCGTCCAAAGTCGGTTCCGGCACGTGGCTGGGCGCGCTCGCCGAGTTGCCCACGTCGCTGCGGGGTGACCGCAGGCAGGACGACGCGGCCGAGGGCGTGCCGGTGCTCGAGCTCACCGACTTGTACGACCGCGCGGACCTCGACCGCGCGATCAAGGCGCACAAGGAGGCGCTGGAGCGCCGCCGGATCGATGAGGAACGGCGCCTGTTCTACGTCGCGCTCACCAGAACCGAACGGGTGCTGCTGGTTTCGGCCCACTACTGGGCGGAGACCGGCAGCACTCCGAAAGGCCCCTCGGATTTCCTGCTGGAGTTGAAGCACGCGCACCAGGACCCCGGCAGCCCGGCGTGCGACGTCTTGGCGATCGACCGCTGGGACGACCCGCCCGCCGCCGACGCCGTCAACCCGTTCACCGACAACCCCGCGGCCGCCGAGTGGCCGCGCGACCCCCTCGGCGCCCGCCGCGAGCCCATCGAACAAGGCGCGGCACTGGTCCGCGCTGCCCTGGCGAATTTGCGCGCCCGTCCCGCCGCCACCGGGCACCACGGCTCGAAGCCGCACGGCGCTACTGGTTCGATCCGCAGAACCAGGTCTGCCCGTGCCGAGATGCCGTCCGCGCCGGACGTCGACGAGCCGGGTTTCGCGGACCGACCGGGCGACTACGGGCCGGGTGATGAGCCGAGTCTCACTGGCGATTCGGCTTCTGGCCTGCCCGGCGCTGAGCCGGAGTTCGAGCATGAGGCGGGCGACTACGGGCCGGGTGACGAGCCGAGTCTCACCGGCGATTCGGCTTCTCGCCTGCCCGGCGATGAGCTGGAGTTCGAGCATGAGGCGGGCGACCACGGGCCCGGCGATGAGCCGAGTCTCACCCGCGATTCGGCTTACTATTCGCCCGGCGATGAGTCGGATTCGCGGATGAATCGACCTACTCCCCGGCCCGCTGACAAGCCGGGGTTCGCGGATGAGTCGGGCTACTACCGGCCCGGTGACGGGCCGGGTTCGCGGATGAGTCGGCCTAATCCTCGTCCCGCTGATGAGCCGGGGTTCGCGGATGAACCGGCCTACTATCCACCCGACGACGAATACCCGCCCGACGATTTCGCGGGGGACTTCGAGGTCGGGTCCATCGAATACGCCGATCCCTACGCGGATATCGAGCCCTATTTCGGTTCGGCGCCGGACCCGGTGGAGGAGTATCTGTCCGCCGACGAACCGGCATTCGCCGCGACCGGCTTCGCTCCGCCCCCGCCAGAGGACATGTACCGCCCGCACGACGCCCGCCTTGCGCCGGATCCTGCCGATCCGGAAGGCTGGGCCGCCGACGTCGACGCCTTGCTCGCCGAACACCACGCGGCCGCGGCCGCCGACGAAGAGGTGGAACTACCCGGACAGATCGCGGCGACCGCCCTGGTAGAGCTGCGGGCCGACCCGGCGAAGCTCGCCGCCCGCCTGCGTCGTCCATTGCCCTACCCGCCGAATCCACTGGCCCGCCGGGGTACCGCGTTCCACGCCTGGGTGCAGCGGTGGTTCGGCTCCACCCGCCTGCTCGGTCTGGACGAACTGCCGGGCGCGGCCGACGGCGGCGCGGCCGACGCGGGCCTGGACGCCGAGCTGAGCGCGATGCAGGAGGCGTTCCTCAACTCGCGCTGGGTCGATCGCAGTCCGATCGAAGTCGAGATCCCGTTCGAAACCTCGATCGCGGGCACCGTGATCCGCGGCCGGATGGACGCGGTATTCGCCGAACCCGGCGGCGGCTGGATCGTGGTCGACTGGAAGACCGGCGCCGAGCCGAGCGCCGCCGAGGAACCGGCGGTCGCCATGCAGCTGGCCGTCTACCGCCTGGCCTGGGCGCGGTTGATGGCCGCCCGCGAGGGACGGCCCGAGCACGAGATGCTGCCCCGGATCGGCGCCGCATTCCACTACGTGCGCACCGGCCGCACCATCGCGCCCCCGAACCTGGCCGGTCCGGACGAACTGGCCGAGCTGATCAGGAACGCCGCGCCCGCCGGCTCACCGCCAGCGACTGAGTGACGAGCGGGATCTGCAGCGGCAGCCGCAGCGCCGAGCCGATCTTCACCAGCCGCGGCGCCTTCTCGCTGGCGAGCATGTCCGCGGCGAACTGCACGTTGGCCGGGAACACCGCGATGAACAGCAGCGCCGCCAGCCGTCCGCCGAAGCCGCGGGTGCGCGGGACCGCGAGGGCGGCGGCGACACCGATCTCGGCCGCGCCGGAGGCGTAGGTGTAGTCGCGGGCGCGTCCGGGCAGGATGCGCGGCACGATCGAATCGAAGGGCTTCGGCCGGACGAAATGCAGCACCCCGGAGCCGAACAGCAGGGCGGCCAGGGCCAGCGCGGGCCGCCGCCCACCGTCGGACACGGACGTCAGCGTATTTTCTGCCATGCAGGCACCCTTACATCTACCCTGCTCGGCGTCGACCCCGGGCTGCTCCGGACGGTCCCACCCGACGTACTCCGAGCCTCGCAACCGGGCAAGCGTCGTCCGCGCGGATACGGGCCGAAGGGCCCGCGAACACCCACTGCCCGACCGCGAAACCGACTCGCTCGCGTTCGAGCGGCCATCCCCGCCCACGACGCAGTTGCCAGCGGCTATCACTCGGACACGACGCCCGAGGGTGAGCCACTTCTCCGTATCCGACGGCATCGCCTCGACCATCCAATTCCGAGGCGAAGCCCAAGAATCTGCCGTAGCGGTCCGGCGCGCTCGGCATGGTCGGCGCTCCCGAGGCGAACAGCGAGCGCCGGTGGGCTCGGGGCAGCCCTACAAGCCCCGGAACCGAGACCTGACGCGACCGGGCCGGCCACGGCCCGAGCGAAAGGGTCGGCAAGGTGACGACCGTGGTTCGTCTCGAGTCCACTCGGTCGCCGCGTACACGGCGATAACGTGATTCGGCCCACTCGCAGGTCGGTCGCCTGCAGCCGTGCGCATTGATCTCGAGTTCGAATGCCAGCGCACCCAGCTCACCTCGACCACGTCTTTCGAGCGAAGCGAGACCGAGCATGGGCCGCGAACACCCAGCGCCGAAGGCGCTGGAAAAACAAACACAGTAGGCTCCCCGGTGTGCCGGAGGGACAAGGATTACCGGGTATGACCGACACGAGCGACGAAACGACGGGTGTGCCCGGTGTTCGGTGACCGAGCGCGCAGCCTGGGCTTGGCCAGCAGGCCCGATTTCGCCCTGGTCGGACTGCTGCGCATCCCGGAAGTGCAGACCAGTCCGTGGATTTCGCTGACCAGACGGGTGCTGTTCGCGACGGGGCTGCTGTTCCTGGCAGCGCTGGTGGTCTACCTCGGACGCGACGGGTACCACGACAATTCGGGCAACGAACTGTCGTTCCTGGACGCGTTCTATTACGCGACGGTGTCGCTGTCGACCACCGGATACGGCGACATCCACCCGGTGACGCCCGAGGCGCGGCTGGCGAACATCGTCATCATCACCCCACTGCGCATCCTGTTCCTGATCGTCCTGGTCGGAACCACGCTGGGCGTGCTGACCGAACGTTCCCGGCAGGCTTTCAAGATTCAGCGATGGAGGCACACCGTGCGCAATCACACCGTGGTCGTCGGATACGGCACGAAGGGGCGGACCGCGATCGACGCCATGCTCGGCGACGGGGTGCAGCCCGCCGACATCGTCGTTGTCGACACCGACGTGGTCGCCTTGGAGGCGGCCGCGAACGCCGGGCTGGTCACGGTGCACGGCTCGGCGAGCCAGTCCGACGTGCTGCGGCTGGCCGGTGTGCAGCACGCCGACTCGGTGGTGGTTGCCACCAATCGCGACGACACCGCCGTGCTGGTCACCCTGACCGCCCGGGAGCTGAACAAGGCCGCCAAGATCGTGGTTTCGATCCGGGAGGCGGAGAACACCCACCTGGTCCGCCAGTCCGGCGCGAACTCGGTGGTGGTGTCCTCGGAGACGGCGGGCCGGTTGCTCGGCATCGCGACCACCACGCCCACGGTCGTGGAGATGATGGAAGACCTGCTCACCCCGGAGGAGGGCTTCGCCGTCGCCGAACGCGAGGTGGAGCCGTCCGAGATCGGCGGCTCGCCACGGCATCTGAGCGATATCGTCCTCGGTGTGGTGCGCAACGGGGTGCTCTACCGCGTGGGCGAGCCGGAAGTCGACGCGGTCGAGGCGGGCGACAAGCTGTTGTACATCCGTCGAGCGGGCAAGTGACCCCGGCGCGAACCGGCCGCACAGCTTCGGCGATAGTCTCGAACCGTGTCGGCATTTCAGCTCAATAGCGTTCCGTTGCTCTCCCGTTCTGTCGTCGACAGGGCCGAGCACATCCGAGGTGATGCCCAGGCCCTGAAGGAGGGCTGGGCCGAGGCCAGGCTCCTGCGGATCAACCGCCGCGGGCAGGTGCGCCTCGACGAAAGCGCCCTGATCCTGGACCCGGCCGTGGAGTTCTCCGCCGAGCCGAGCCCGGACGCGGTGTTCCTCGGTGTAGAGGAGGGCGTCCATCTGTGGGCGGTGCGTGATCCGGAGCTGGAGGGCGCGCTGACCGACCTGCGCGCGCTGGCCGGCGGCGCCGTCGACGACCGCACCGCCGCGTTGCTCTCGACCGCGATCGCGTTGCTGAACTGGCACGACAAGGCGGGGTTCCACGGCGCGGACGGCACCGTCACCATGTCGGCCAAGGCGGGCTGGTCGCGCGTCACCGAGAGCGGTTACGAGGAGTTCCCGCGCATCGATCCGGCGGTGATCTGCCTGATCCACGACGGTGGGGAGCGGGTGCTGCTCGCCCGCCAGGCCAGCTGGCCGAAGTCGCTGTTCTCGCTGCTGGCCGGGTTCGTCGAGGCGGGCGAGTCGCTGGAGCGCTGCGTGGAGCGCGAGATGCGCGAGGAAGTCGGCCTCGACGTGCGCGAGATCACCTACCTGGGCAGCCAGCCGTGGCCGTTCCCGCGCTCGCTGATGCTCGGGTTCGCCGCGGTGGCCGACCCCACACAGCCGCTGACCTTCACCGATGGTGAGATCGCCGAGGCCGACTGGTTCACCCGCGCACAGGTGCGCGAAGCGTTGGCGGTGGGCGACTGGTCGAATCGGGACGGGGGCGCCCGGTTGCTGCTGCCCGGCTCGATCTCGATCGCGCGCACGATCATCGAATCCTGGGCCGCGATCGACTAGCGCGCGCGGGCCGATGCGACCCGCGCGCGGCGGCTGATCAGGACAGACCGGCGAGGACCTGCTTGACTGCCGCCAGCGACGGGTTCGTCGCGGTGGAACCGTCGGCGAACTTCACGGTGGGCACGACGTGGTTGCCCCCGTTCACGCTGCCGACGAATTCGGCCGACGCCGGGTCTTGCTCGATATCGATCTCGACGTAGCCGATGCCCGCCTCGTCCAGCTGCTTCTTGAGCCTGCGGCAGTAGCCGCACCAGGTGGTCGAGTACATCGTCAGGGTGGGGTTCGCGTCAGTCACGGACACTGCAACGCCGGACGTCCGCGCACTGTTCCAACTCGAACGATATCCCGACTTGCGCGGCATTTAGTATGCGCGCATACTAAATGCATGACGATCATCGCCACCGCGCAGGCCACCTCCAGTGCGCCGCCGACCGCCTTCTTCGCCCGCTGGGCCGACATGGCCACCTGGCCGGAGTGGAACACCGACACCGAGTGGGTGCGCTTGGACGGACCGTTCGCCGAGGGCGCCACCGGGACGTTGCGGCCGAAAGGCGGCCCGAAGATCCGGTTCGTCGTCGCGCGTCTGACCGATCGCGAGTTCGTCGACGTCTCGAAGCTGTTCGGCGCGCGGCTCACCTTCGCCCACGAGGTCGCCGTCGCGGAAAACCGCACCACGGTCACCGTCACGGTCTCGATCGACGGACCGCTGCGCTTGTTGTGGACCAAGATCCTGGGCGCCGACTTGGCGAAATCCGTGCAGCCCGACCTGGACGCACTGGTGGCCGTCGCCGAGGGGGTCCCGGCATGAGTGCTACCGGTTCGAGCACGAAGTACTGGCTTGCCGTCGTGTCCAGGGAACATGTCCGGCGCGGTGTCGAGCTGGGCATCGCCCAGGCGAACCACGGCAAGCGCGCTGCGGTGGAACGCATGCGGCCGGGCGACGGATTGGTGTACTACTCGCCGCGCGAGGGCATGCGGGCCGGAGCGCCGGTGCGCTCGTTCACCGCGATCGGCACCATCGACGACCACCCGGCCTGGCAGGCCGACCCGCAGGACGGCGGTTGCTTCCGGCCGTGGCGCCGTTCGGTCAGCTACCGAGCCGAAGCGCGGGAGGCGCCGATCGATACGCTGCGTGACGAACTGGACCTCACCAGCGTGCCGAACTGGGGGATGATCCTGCGTCGTGGCCTGATAGAACTCAGCCCGCACGACTACGCGCAGATCGCGCGGGAGATGACCGACGAGTGAGGGAGGCCGATGCACGAGGCGGGGGACGGCGGACTGCGTTCCAGATTTCGCGCGGCAGAGGAAAGTCCCGGACTGTTGCTGTGGCAAGTGACCAACCGCTGGCAGGCGGCACAGCGGGCGGCGCTCGCTCCCTTCGACCTGACCCACGTGCAATTCGTGCTGCTGGCTTCGCTCACCTACCTCGCCGCCGGCCGCGAAGATCCGGTCCGGCAGCGTGACCTGGCGGAATACGCCGCCACCGATCCGATGATGACTTCTCAGGTGTTGCGCGCCCTGGCGCAGAAGGGTCTGATCGAACGCCGCGACCACCCCAGCGACCGCCGGGCGAAGGCCCTGGTCGCCACCGAAGCGGGCGTGGCGCTGGTGAACCGGGCCATCGTCGCGGTGGAGGAATGCGACGCGGAGTTCTTCGCGCCGCTCGGCTCGCAAGACAGCGCCCCCTTCGCTCGTTCCCTGCGGTTGCTGAGCGACCGCTGAACGCCACGCGCCCGGCCGCCCGAAGCGGCGACGAGGCGTACAACGGGCGGTCGCGTGCGGCGCACGGCTACCGCGCCGATGCCGTCTCTTGCCTCGGTGCCGGTCTGCTCGCGAGCGGCTGCTCCCGACCGCGACCGGTTGTGTGTCGGTGGGCGCTGTCATGATGGATCGCGTGCCCGCTCTCGACCTCGCAGACCTCGATCCCGAGCAGGCCGCCGCCGTGCGAGCACCGCGCGGCCCGGTGTGCGTGCTCGCGGGCGCGGGCACCGGAAAGACCAGGACCATCACCTATCGCATCGCGCATCAGATCGCGCAGGGGCACGTCAAAGCCGATCAGGTGCTCGCGGTGACGTTCACCGCTCGGGCCGCTGGGGAACTGCGGACCCGGCTGCGGGCCCTCGGTCTCGGCGGGGAAGCGACCCAGGTGCAGGCGCGGACGTTCCACGCGGCGGCGTTGCGGCAGCTGAAGTACTTCTGGCCGCAGATCGTCGGCGACGTGCCGTGGCGGCTGATCGATGCGAAATTCCCGATCGTCGCGCAGGCGGCGCACCAGGCCGGGCTGTCCACGGCCACTGACAGCGTGCGCGACCTGCTGAGCGAAATCGAGTGGGCGAAAGCCTCGCTCATCGCTCCGGAGGATTACACGGCGGCGGTCGCGAAGCAGCGGCGCGAGACGCCCTACGAGGCACTGCGTGTCGCGGACGTCTACGCGGGTTACGAGAAGCTCAAGGCGACGCCGGACGGGCTGCTGCTGGATTTCGACGACCTGCTGCTGCATACGGCCGCAGCGCTGGAGGACTATCCGGCGGTGGCCGACGAATTCCGCGGCCGCTACCGCAGTTTCGTCGTCGACGAGTACCAGGACGTCACCCCGCTGCAACAGCGCGTGCTCGATGCTTGGCTCGGCGACCGCGACGACCTGACCGTCGTCGGCGACGCCAACCAGACCATCTATTCGTTCACCGGCGCCACGCCGAGCTACCTGCTGGACTTCTCCCGGCGCTTCCCCGACGCCACCGTGGTCCGGCTGGAACGCGACTATCGGTCGACTCCGCAGGTGGTGTCGCTGGCCAATCGGGTGATCGGAGCGGCGCGCGGGCGCATCGCGGGTACCAGGCTGCAACTGATCGGCCAGCGCGCCGACGGGCCCGAGCCGGTGTTCGCCGAATACGACGACGCGCCGGCGGAGGCCGCGGCGGTGGCCGAGGCGATCGGCCGGCTCGTCGCGGCGGGCACACCGACCGCCGAGATCGCCGTGCTCTATCGGATCAACGCCCACTCGGAGAGCTACGAGCAGGCGCTCACCGAGCGCGGTATCCCCTACCAGGTGCGCGGCGGCGAGGGCTTCTTCGCGCGCGCCGAGGTCAGGCAGGCCGTGCAGGCACTGCGGCAAGCCGCCGCCCGCGACGACCTGCCCGACCAGGCGCGCAGCGGCAACTCCCTGGTCTCGCTGGTCCGCGCGGTGCTCGCGCCGCTCGGCCTTACCGCCACGGAACCCGCGGGCGCCCAGGCGCGTGAACGTTGGACCTCGCTGGTCGCGCTGGTGCGGCTGACCGAGGAACTCGTCGGCCACGACGACCGGCTCGACCTCACCGGGCTGCTGCGCGAGCTCGCGACTCGCGCCGAGGCCAGGCATCCACCCACGGTGCAGGGCGTCACGCTGGCCTCCCTGCACGCCGCCAAGGGGTTGGAGTGGGACGCGGTGTTCCTCGTCGGGCTGTCGGACGGAACCATGCCGATCGCGCACGTCCTCGCCGACGACGGCTCCGTCGCCGACGAGGCGGCGCTCGAGGAGGAACGGCGGCTGCTCTACGTCGGGGTCACCAGGGCGCGCGAACATCTGCGGCTGTCCTGGGCGCTGGCCAGGAACGAGGGCGGCAGGCGCAGCAGGCGGCGTTCGCGCTTCCTCAACGGTCTCGTGCCGGATGATTCGCCCGCCTCGCGGATCGCGGCACCGCCGTCGGCCCCGAACGGTGTCCGCCCGACCTGCCGGGTCTGCGCGAAACCGCTGATCGGCACCTACGCGACCATGCTCGGCCGCTGCCGCCGTTGCCCGGCCGAGCTGGACGCGGAATTGCTTGCCGCACTGCGGGACTGGCGTGCGGAGAAGGCGGAGGCGCTGCGGGTGCGCGAATTCGTCGTGTTCACCGACACCACGCTCACCGCGATCGCCGAACAACAGCCCGCCGACGACGCCGCGCTGGCCGCGATCGCGGGCATCGGTGCGAAGAAGATCGACCAGTTCGGCGCAGATGTGCTCGCGATCGTGGCGTCCCGGCTTCGATCCACATCACAAAACCGCAGGTAGAAAATAGGTTGTCCCGCTCGACGATCTTGCCTATGGTGGATTTCACGCACCGGGAGGGCATCTCGGCGCGCACAGTTACCGACACACAACGAGTACAGGAGGGAGGCAGAGCAATGGACAACATCATGAACTTCGGCGCCAGTGGCGTTGCGGTCTATGCGCCCATGGCGGCCTCCCGGGGGATCCTCGCCTTGCAGGGGATCGGTCTGTCCGGAATCGGTGCGTTCGGCATGTCCGGCACGCAAGTGAATTGCCTTGCCATGCATGCGTCGAACCGCACCCAGATTCAGGGCAAGCCCAGCGCGGGCTGGCACCCGACGGCTGTCGAGGCAGCAGTCGGTGTCTTCGCGGATGAAGTCGGCTTCGAGCCGGCGGATCCGCGGGCAGCACGCCTCCGCACCGCACACCCAGCGACCGTGAACAGGACTCGACACAGATGTCGACCTAGGTAGGGAACTCCTCCCCGACCTCCTGGCCACGGATCGCAAGACAGCGAAACCGTGGCCAGTATTCTCCGGCCCTTCAGCCGACCGGCACCGGTTTCGCCACAACAAACGAACCGCTGCAAACGAGCTGAAGGAGAACGACGTGTTCACCGCACAGAGTTGGCCGCAGGCCACTACTGACGTGACATGCCGAACTGTGGCGTCGCCTACTCGGACCCAGGAGATCACCAAGGTCCTGCCCTGCCGCGCTGGAGACCCGGACCTCTGGTTCGCCGAGAGCCCGGTCCAGTTGGAGCAGGCCAAGGCGCTGTGCGCGACCTGCCCGATCCGCAAAGGCTGCCTGAGCGCCGCCATGGATCGTGGTGAGCCATGGGGTGTTTGGGGCGGTGAGATCTTCGACCAGGGTGTCGTGATCGCCCGCAAGCGTCCCCGTGGTCGTCCGCGCAAGGTCGCGGTCCCGGCATGAGCCGGGGAGTGACTTCCCTCCCTCCGGTCGATGTGCTCGATTCGGTCGGTCCCGGCACGGGCCGAGCCAACGAACGAGAAAGCAGACCAGCCGCCCACCGTTGTCTGGTGGGCGGCTGGTCTGCTTTGCAGCGCCTGCGGCGCTGCGTGTTCGCGGCCCCGGCAAGTCTCGGCGTGAGCTATCGCTTCGACCGAGTTCGAGGGGGTTCAGCTCAGGAGGCGGTGCGTTCCTCGGTGAAGCCGGGCATCCAGGTGCGGACCAATTGCATGAACGGCAGTTCGGCGTCGAGTTGCGCCAGGATGCCGACGGAGCCGCCGAGTACCCGGAAGATCATCACGTATTGCGCCGGAAGTTGCAGTGCGCGTGCGGTTTTCATCTCCGGGCTGGAGATCTCCGAAGCCTTGCCCGCGACCCGCTGCATCCACCTGCGGGTGAAGTGGAACGAGTCGGCCTGGATCGGGTCGGTGAACGGCCGCAGGTAGTCGGCGATCTCCTGGTGGGTGACCACTCGGCCGGGGATCACCCAGCCGTGGTCGTACAGCAGTTCGGTGAGTTCGGCGAATCGCTCCTCGACCGCGAGGGCCAGCATTCGGCCCAGCACCGGGGGGAAACCGTCCGGCATCGGTGCGCAGGCTCCGAAATCGATCACCGCCAACTTGCCGTCGGGCAGCATCATGAAATTGCCCGGGTGCGGGTCGGCGTGCAGGAGTCCGACCACCTCCGGGGAGGAGAAGTGGAACCGGCCCATCAGCCCCGCGACGCGATTGCGCAGCGCACGGGTGCCCTCCGGATCCTCGGCGCCCTGCTTGATGATCGTGGAGACGGGGACGCCGTCCAGCCATTCGGTGACGATCACCTTCGGCGCGCTCGCCACCACCTTCGGCACCACGATCTCGGCGTGCCCGTCGAAGCCCTTGGCGAATGCGCGCTGGTTGGCGGCTTCGTTGCGGTAGTCCAGCTCCTCTTCGGTGCGCTCGGTGATCTCGGCGAGAATCGGCTTCACGTCCGCGCCGGGGATCACGGAAGCGACCAGACCGGACATGCGAGACAGGGTCTTGAGATCGGCGCGCAGCGCCTCGTCGGCGCCGGGGTACTGCACCTTCACCGCGACGGTGCGCCCGTCCGACCACACCGCCCGGTGCACCTGCCCGATGCTGGCCGACGCGGCCGGGGCGTCGTCGAACTCACGGAAGCGGGTCCGCCACTGGGTGCCGAGCTGCTGGTCGAGCACGCGGTGGACGGTCGCGGCCGGCATCGGCGGCGCGGCGGCCTGCAGCTTGGTGAGCGCCTCGCGATAGTGCTCGCCGAACTCCTCGGGGACCGCGGCCTCCATCACGCTGAGCGCCTGCCCGAACTTCATCGCGCCGCCCTTGAGCTCGCCGAGCACCGTGAACAGCTGCTCCGCGGCCTTCTGATTGAGCTGCGCGTTGATCTCCGACTTGTCGCCTCCGGCGAGCTTCTTGCCGAACCCCACGGCCGCTCGCCCGGCTATGCCGAGTGGAATCTTGGCCAACTTGGCGTTGCGGGACGAGCGACGGCGCACGATCTCAGACACGTACCCATCATGGCGGACGGACCGGCCGGTCGGCCACGGCAATCTTGATCACCATCGGCTTCAGTGCCCATGACCTGCGGAAACGAGTGCGCACATGCATGCGGGGTACCGGTCGCGTCCGCGCCGACCGAGGGTGTGAATCCGAATTCAGTTCGAGAGTCGCGTTCGGGATGGCGGGGCTCATCCAGGGCAGATCAGCTTCAGCGAGGTATCCGGCCGCCAGTCCAGCGCGGCGAAGGTGATCTTGTCCCGCGCCCGCCACGCCCACGGTGCGGAGTCAGTGACCGACGTCGCCGTCGGTGGGATGGACCGATGCGGTTCGTGCTCGCGGTCGCCAGATGAGTTCCTGGGTGGAGGCATCACGGCGGTATTCCGACGCCGTGCGCTGCGGAAAGGTGCACGCACCCGCAGTCGGGATGGCGGTCCCATCGGCGGCGATCGAGGGTGTGGGAGTCCAAGTCCAGTTCCAGCGTCGCGTTCAAGGTGGCGGGGGTTCGTCGGGGCGAGCAGTCGATGATCGTTTCGAGTTCGGCGAGGGCGATTGCCGTGGTGGCGGCGATTCCGGCGGGGGAGGCGTGGCCGATGCGGCCGAGTAGTTGGGCCGCCAGGTGTGGCCAGTCGGTGTCGTTCCGTGCGCGGATCAGGTCCGCGCAGCGCAGGCAGCTGGTGACGCCCGGCAACACCAAGGGACCGATGACGCCCTTGCTGTCGCGGATGCGCAGTGAAAGATGCGGGATCTGGTGCAGCACTAGATCACTCACCAGTCGGGGGTCGGGCATCAGCGTGTCGGCGAGCACCACGAGGTCCACTCCCCAGGACCGCGCCGTCGCCGTACCGGTGGGGTAGTCCCGGGAACGGCTCGGCCGCATACCGAGCGCCCGCAAGCCGGCCGACACCGCGTCCGACAGCGGCCCGAGGCCGTGTACTCGCACTGTTCGCACGTGACCGGCCCGGTCCTCCGGGTGGTCCAGCAGTCCGGCTTCGTCGACCAGCGTGAGCAATGCCACGGCGCGTTCGGCATCGATACCGCATTCTCCGGCGCGCCAGATGATCTGCGGCTTGGTGCGCAGACCGTCGAGCAGGCGGAGGAAGGTGACGACGGTCTCGGCGTCCATGCCTTCCGGATCGAGCACCACGGCGGTTTCCGGATCGCAACCGAGTTGGACGACGCCGGTAGGGCGGACCAGGACGGTAACCCGCGGACGCAATCGAGGACCACGACACATCGTTGTCATGTCATCAGTATGCGAACCCTGCGGGGTGCGGCCCGTGGCGAAATCCTTGGTTATCCACAGGATTTCGCGTCATCCACAGCCTGAATCAGGAGGATTCGCCGCCTTCTTTGCCCAGGTCGGGGCCGGTGTCGTCGTCCTTTTGCTCGCGTGCTGCTCGCTCACGAGCCTCGGTTTCGGCCAATTGCGCCAGCGGGTCGTCGAAGACGGTGGCGCCGCCGCCGATGACCGAGTCGATGAAACCGGCGGGGGAGTCCAGGTCGTCGGAATCCGGCAGCAGGTCCGGGTGCGCCCACACGCGGTCGCGGGCGGTCATGCCCGCGTCGCTGGTGAGCCTGCGCCACAGCGCCGCCGCCTCGCGCAGCTTGCGCGGACGCAACTCCAGCCCGACCAGCGTGGCGAAGGTCTGTTCCGCGGGACCGCCGGTGGCGCGCCGCCTGCGCAGCGTCTCCGCCAGCGCGCCCGCGCCGGGCAAGCGGTCGCCCACGGCGTCGGCGACGACCACCTGCACCCAGCCCTCGATGAGCGCCAGCAGCGTTTCCAGCCGTTCCAGCGCCTGCTTCTGCTCGGGCGTGGTCTGCGGCTCGAACGTGCCCTGGGCCAAGATCTCCTCGAGCTTCGACGGATCGGTCAGCGACATCGGGTCGATGTTCTGCGCGGCCTGCTCCATCGCGGAGAAGTCCATCCGGATGCCGCGCGCGTAGTCCTCGACCGCGCCGAGCACCTGCTGACGCAGCCACGGCACGTGCGCGAACAGCCGCTGGTGGGCGGCCTCACGCGCGGCGAGGAACACCAGGATCTCGCTTTCCGGCTGCTCCAGTCCGGCACTGAACTCCGAGATCGCCGCGGGCAGTAGCGCCGCGGTGCCGGTGGGGCCGAGCGGAAGGCCGATGTCGGTGGAGGTCAGTACCTCTTTGGCGAGCTGGCCGAGCGCTTGGCCGAGCTGCGATCCGAAGGCCAGGCCGCCCATCTGGCCAAGCATGCCGACCATCGGCGCGGCGAACTGCCTGGCCTCTTCCGGCAGCGCCGCGGTCCACATGCCCGAAATCTGCTCGGCGACCGGGTCGCACAGCCGCTGCCAGGTGGGCAGGGTCTGCTCGATCCAGTCGTTGGCGGTCCACGCGACCGTCTTGGCGGCGCCCGCGGGCAGGGTGGTCGCGCCGTCGAGCCAGAGTTCGGCGAGGTGCGCGGCGTCGGTCACCGCGCTCGCGGCGCCCGAGCTCACCGGGGCGACGGTCGGGCCGAGCTGCTGGCGGGCCAGCCGCTTGGCGACGTCGTAGTTCACCGGCCCGGCCTGCGCCGAGCCCGGTTGTCCCATGCCGCTGAGCATCTGGCCGAGCGAGGTCAGCATCTGGCCGAGTTGCGCCGGGTCGAACCCGCCCGCGCCGGACCCACCGATACCGAAACCGAACGGGTCGTTCGGGCCGGGACCGCTCGGCTCGTCACCGCGCTTGCGATCGTCGTCGTCGCGGTTCGAGAATCCGAAGGGGAGGTCGTTCATGCTCTTCACGTTACGCGTGTAGCACAGCGTCCCTGTGTTCGCGCGGCGCGAAACCGGAGGCGGCGCGCCCGGGCGAAATGACCGCCTCCGCCCACTCACGCCGCGGGCTGTCATTACTGTGGTCCAGGTGAATCGTCGGATCCTCACCCTGGTGGCCGCACTGATCCCGGTGCTCGTGCTCGGTGTCGTCGGCAGCGTACTGACTGTGCCGTTCGTCGCACTCGGGCCCGGCCCCACCTTCAACACCCTCGGCACGGTGGACGGCAAGGACGTCGTCGCTGTGCGGGGCACCGAGATCGATCCGACCACGGGTCATCTCAACATGACCACGGTGTCGGTGCGCGACGGGCTGAGCATCTTCGAGGCGTTCGGCTTCTGGGCCAGCGGCAAGCACGGCCTGGTGCCGCGCTCGGAGGTCTACCCGCCCGGCGTGTCGCGCGAGGAGATCGACAAGTCCAACCAAGAGGACTTCAAGGACTCGGAGGGCAACGCCGAGGTCGCCGCCCTGCACTACCTGAACCTGCCCACGGTCGTGCTGCTGCGCAAGGTGTCCGACGACGGGCCCGCCCACGACGCGCTGCGCGCGGGTGACGAGCTGATCAGCATCAACGGCACGCCGATGACGACCCCCAAGGATGTCGTGACCGCGGTCTCGTCCCAGGCGCCCGGCAGCACGCTCACCGTGGTTTTCCGGCGCGACAACGCCGAGCAGACCGCGTCGATCGTGCTCGGCGCCCGCCCCGGCGACCCGGCCAAGGGCTACCTCGGCGTGACGCCGGGCGAGGGCGCCCGGCCGCCGCTCGAGGTCGCGTTCAATCTCGCCGACATCGGAGGCCCCTCGGCGGGTCTGATGTTCAGCCTGGCCCTGATCGACAAGCTCACCCCCGGCGAACTGGACGGCGGCAAGTTCGTCGCGGGCACCGGAACCATCGATCAGGACGGCAAGGTGGGGCCGATCGGCGGCATCCAGTACAAGATGATGGCCGCGCGGGACGCGGGCGCGGAGACCTTCATGGTCCCCGCCGCCAACTGCGACGAGGCCAAACAGCGGACTCCCGACGGCCTGCGGCTGGTGCGCGTCGAGACCCTCACCGGCGCGGTGCAGTCGCTCAACGAGATCAACACCGGCAAGGAACCGGTCGGCTGCGGGTGAGCTGGATCGCTCGGTCGGTCGACAACCCGCGACGGAAGCCGCGCGACTCGCCCGGACCGCGCAGCGGCTGGTGATCCCGACCGAAGAACGCCGCGCGCCCGGCCGTTGAACCGCGATCGGGCCGCGCAGCGCCGCACCGGAGCGTCAGCGCTTCACTCCAGGGTGTGATGCAGCGCTTCGACGAGGTTCGGCGCCAGATTGGGGTAGGTGCGCAGGTCGAGGTCGCCGAAATCGTCCGCGTCGTCCGCGGGGCGCAGCTGCAACAGGCACAGCGACGCGCCGTCGCGCAGCACCGCGGCGAACAACCGGGCCTCCCGGCGCTCCGGGTGCGCCTCGGCGGCGGCGCGCGCGGCCGCGTCGGCGGCATCGTGGTCGGCCAGCAGCGGGGCGAGCGCGTCGTCGAGCGTCGATTCGGCGTCCGGAGGGAGCACCACGATCTCCTGCACCAGCACGCAACCGCGGACGGCGGGGGGCCAACTGGTGGTGGCCAGGAATTCGTCCAGGGCGATCGAGCCGCCGGTGATGTCGTCCGGGAAAGCTTCCTGGGCGACCGGCGTCAGCTCGTCGCCCTCGTCGAGCTGATCCTCCAGTTCCGGCTGCGCCGCGACCAGATCCGCGGTCGGCACCAGGGCGAACATCTGCGGGGGACGGCCCCACCCCTCGGCATCGACGAATTCCGCCACCTCCCGGACGGATCGGGCAAGGACGAGTTCGGCGTGCAGGTCTGGGGTCACGCGAACATCCAATCAAACCGCAGGCGCGGACAGCCGGAAACCCGGGCGATCGGTTCCCCGGCGCGGCAAGCGCAACCCTGCCAGCTGCATGGTGTCCGATTTCCGTAGAGTGGGCCGAGACGGTCCGGAAGGACCACCCGCAACATCGGACTGCGGCGCATCGGCCGAGCGTATCGGTGCGAGCGTCGCCGGACCTTGGAGAGTGGCATCGTGGGCATGCGGCCCCCCACCGGCTTACCTTCGCTGTCCCGACGCAGCCGTGTGCTGCTGGTGGCGGCCATCGTCCTAGCGGCGTTACTGCTGCTCGGGCCGCGGTTGACGGACACCTACACGAATTGGCTGTGGTTCGGCGAGGTCGGCTTCCGCAACGTGTATCTCACCGTGCTGCGGACCAGGGTGCTGCTGTTCCTCGTCGTGGCGGCCTTCGTCGGCCTGGTGGTCTGGCTGGCGCTGCTGCTGGCCTACCGCACCAGGCCGGTGTTCGTGCCGGTGGCGGGTCCGAACGATCCGATCGCGCGCTACCGCACCACCGTGATGAGCAGGCTGCGGCTGTTCGGCGTCGGCATCCCGGTGCTGCTGGGCCTGCTGTCGGGTCTGGTGGCGCAGTCGAACTGGGTGACGGTGCAGCTGTTCCTCAACGGCGGATCGTTCGGCGAGAAGGATCCGGAGTTCGGCCTCGACGTCGGCTTCTACGCCTTCGACCTGCCCTTCTACCGGATGGTGCTGAACTGGCTGTTCGTCGCGGTGGTGATCGCGTTCTTCGCCAGCCTGGTCACCCACTACGTCTTCGGCGGCCTGCGGCTGACCGGCCGCGAGGGCACGCTCACCCGCCCCGCGCGCATCCAGCTCGCCGTACTGGCCGGGATCTTCGTCCTGCTCAAAGCGATCGCCTACTGGTTCGACCGCTACGAACTGCTTTCCAGCAGCCGCAAGGAACCCACCTTCACCGGCGGTTCCTACACCGACATCAACGCGGTGCTGCCCGCCAAGCTGATCCTGCTGTCCATCGCGGTGATCTGCGCGCTGGCCTTCTTCGCGGGCATCGTGCTGCGCGATCTGCGGGTGCCCGCGATGGCCGCCGCGCTGCTGGTGCTGTCCTCGATCCTGGTCGGCGCGGTGTGGCCGCTGGTGGTCGAACAGTTCTCGGTGCGGCCGAACGCCGCGGACAAGGAGAGCGAGTACATCGAACGCAACATCGCCGCCACCAGGCAGGCGTTCGGCATCACCGACGACAGGATCGATTACAAGGACTACAAGGGCGAGAGCAGCAAGAGCCCGCTCGAGGTGCCGGTCGACGCCGCGACCGTCGGCAACGCCAGGCTGCTCGACCCGAACATCCTCTCGCCCACCTTCACGCAGCTGCGCCAGCTGAAGAACTTCTACGGCTTCCCGGAGTCGCTGGACATCGACCGCTACAACCTCGACGGTGACGTCCAGGACTACATCGTCGCCGCCAGGGAGCTCTCGCCCGCGGCGCTGAGCGGCAACCAGACCGACTGGATCAACCGTCACACCGTGTACACCCACGGCAACGGCTTCGTCGCCGCCCCGGCCAACCGGGTGAACAAACCGCCGTCGGACGATCCGAATGCCGCGGGGGGCAGCGGCGACGGCGGTTACCCGATCTTCATGGTCAGCGATCTGTTCACGCCGGCGGACAAGCAGCGGATCAAGGTGGACCAGCCGCGCGTCTACTTCGGCGAGCTGATCTCGCAGGCGAACCCGGACTACGCGATCGTCGGCGCGATGGACGGCCAGCGTCCGCGCGAGTACGACTCCGACACCGCCCAGTACACCTACACCGGCAAGGGCGGCGTGCCGATCGGCAACTGGTTCAACCGCCTGGCCTTCGCGGCCAAGTACGCCGAGCGCAATATCCTGTTCTCCTCGGCCATCGGCGACGACTCGAAGATCATCTTCAACCGCAGCCCGCGCGAGCGGGTGCAGAAGGTCGCGCCCTGGCTGACCACCGACGGCAACGCCTACCCCGCGGTTGTCGGCGGACGGATCGTCTGGATCGTGGACGCCTACACCACGCTGGACAACTACCCCTACGCGCAGACCACCTCGCTGGAGGGCGCGCTGGAGGACAGCATCGACAAGAAGACCGGGCGGCTGCTGCCGCGTAAGGCGGTCAGCTACATCCGCAACTCGGTGAAGGCGACGGTCGACGCGTACGACGGCAGCGTCACGCTCTACGAGGTGGACTCCTCGGACCCGGTGCTGAAGGCATGGCGCGGGGTGTTCCCGGGCGCGGTGAAGCCGGAGAGCGAGATCTCGCCGGAACTGCGGGCGCACTTCCGCTACCCGGAGGATCTGTTCAAGGTGCAGCGCGAGATGCTGTCGAAGTATCACGTGGACGATCCCCGAGAATTCTTCACCAACAACGCTTTCTGGTCGGTTCCCGCCGACCCGACCACCGAGGGCGGGACCACCGCCAACCAGCCGCCGTATTACGTGCTGCTGGGCGACCCGAAAACGAACAAGCCGACGTTCAATTTGACCAGTGCGATGACCGGCTACAACCGGCCTTATCTCGCGGCCTATATCTCGGTGCGTTCCGACCCGGACGGCTACGGGAAATTCACGATTCTTCGATTGCCAACGGACACACAGACATTGGGTCCGCAGCAGACGCAGAACCGGATGACGACCTCGCCTGAGGTGTCCCGCGAGAAAACGCTGCTGTCCAATTCGAACAAGATCAAATATGGCAATCTGCTGACCCTGCCGGTCGCGGACGGCGGCATCCTCTATGTGGAGCCGTTCTACAACGAACGCAACACCGGGCCGAACACGGCGACCTTCCCGCAGCTGCTGCGGGTGCTGGTGAGCTATCGCGACGAGGCGGGCAACGTCAAGGTGGGCTACGCCTCGACTTTGGCGGACGCGCTGAACCAAGTGATCCCCGGCGCGGGCGCGCTGGCGACGCCGTTCGGCGGTGACTCGGGCACCAGGCCCAAGCCGGGCACCACTCCGGTCCCCGCCGAGAACGGCAACAACGGGACCAGTAACGCCTCGACACCGCCGCCCGCTTCGGTCCCGCCACCGGCGACGGGATCGTCCGCCGCCAAGGACGCCGCGGCGGCCGAGCTCAACCGCAAGATCGAGAACGTGCGCAACGCCATGCGCAGCGGGAACTTCCAGGACTTCGGCCGTGCGCTGGACGAGCTGGACGCCGCGGTCAAGGCGTATCAGGACGCCGGTCGCTGAGTAGTGCCGCCGGATAGGACCGGCACGAAGAAAGACGCCGCCATCATCGCGATGGCGGCGTCTTTCTTTCGGCGCGGGATGGGTCAGCGACCGAGGGAGTCGATCAGCGCGCTGTTCTGGCTCAAGATCTGCTCGAACTGTCCCTTCAGGCCGTACTGCTCGGCCAGCTCGTCCGCGGCGGACTTGGCCTTCTCGACCACGGACTGCGCCGCGCTCACGGTGGGCTGGGCGGGCTCGGGCACGGCGGGAAGTTCCTCCGCCGGGGCCAGCGTCTCGGGCTCGGAGGTGCCCTGGCGCAGGTACCGGCCGCACACCGGCCACGCGCCGGGGCCCTGGGTGGCGAGCACGTTCTCCGCCACGCGAATCTGCTCCGCCTTGCTGGCGGTGTGGGCCGAGCCCTTGCCGCCGTTGGCGGCCCAGGTGCTCTGCGAGAACTGCAGGCCACCGTAGTAGCCGTTTCCGGTGTTGATCCCCCAGTTGCCACCGCTCTCGCACTGCGCGACGCCGTCCCAGTCGTGGGTGGCCGCGGAGGCGGAAGCGGTGGAGAATGCGAACGGGACGGCAACAAGAGCGCCGGTGATGGCGGCGAAGCCGATGGCGCGGGTGCTGATCTTCCGGTTCTCAGTCATGGTCGTTTCCCTCCCTGCGCCCGCCGGCACGGCGATCGTGCTTACTGCCGTGTCCCTGTCCCCAGGTCGTCGGGGATCCTCGAGCCGCGGGACAGGGTCACCGGTGTTCGGCGGTTCGAGTTCGAGCCCGTCTCGGATGATCCGGGCCGTGGAGTGACGGTAACGAAGAATTCTCAGCAGATCACATCTTGATAACGCCGGAATTGCATGATTCGAATAACTCGAATATGCGAGTTTTACCAGGTGGGAAACGTCGTCAACACGCTGATTCCATGCGAAGTTATCGCATCGTTATGTGAGTGAGATCACCTCGAAATGGTGAAGTAGGTCACGTTTGAAGTTGGTTTTCGGTGGTGAATCTTGAGGGCGCGGTGTGGAAATGTGCGGCATCGCGATTGCTGCGGGATGGTTTCGGAGTTCGGTGGCGGGCGGATGTTCCTGTCGTGCGGTCTGTTCGCCTCGCCGAAACCGCCTCTGAGCTGGCGATTTGCAGACTCTGCGAACCCATGTGTAATGTTGTGTTCACCGACGCGGGGTGGAGCAGCTCGGTAGCTCGCTGGGCTCATAACCCAGAGGTCGCAGGTTCAAATCCTGTCCCCGCTACTAGGGAAACGGCTCCGGAACAATAGTTCCGGGGCCGTTTTCGTCGTTCTGGCAGCACCCCGGCATCGGTGGCGTTACTGCCGAGTGGCGTGTCGGACGCGCGTCTACCGCACGCTGGCGGCGGGCTGCGCCTTCCCGGGGCCGCGTCGTCGGCCGGAGCGGGCGATTCGTTCCGGCACCCCGTGTCGGCGTTCACGCCGATGAGGCCGAACCGCACCAGCTGACCGACCATGCCAAGCGGCACACCGTCCGCCAACGGTTCGCGTCCGATGGATCGGCGCAGCTCCTCGTTCGGCAGGGTGCCGGTGGCCAGTTCCCTTGCCGACCCGCCACACGCCCGGCAGCAGTTCGGGCACCACGTCGGTGCGCTTGGCCGAATCGCGACACGTCGGCGCGCTGCGGCGGCCGGCGAGAGTGCCGGTCCTGGTCTCTGGTCGAGCCGCGCGTTCGGGCCGGAGACCGAAGACAGCGAGGGGAGACGGGATCAGACTGGCAGCGACGACGGTGTGAAGGAGGAAGACCTGTGTGTGCGCCACGGCTGATCGATGGTGGGGACTCGTCGGAGGTTTCGGGTGGGGACGTTGTCGGGACCGGTGTGAAACTCATCCGCGAGCGGGGTTTCGGCAGGGTGGTGGATCTGACGCATACGCTGACCCCGGACTTTCCGGTGTGGGAGCTGGTCAGCAAGCGGCCCGAGTTCGGGCGGGTGGCCTGCATGGCCGACAACCAGTACAACGCCGGGCGGCTCGACATCTACGAACATGTGGGCACCCATATCGACGCGCCGCTGCACTTCGACGACGCGGGTCTCTCGGTCGACGCCATCCCGGCGGAGAACCTGGTCGCGCCGCTCGCGGTCATCCGCATCGCGGAGCGCGCCGCCCGCGACGCCACGGCGGCCGTGACGGTGCGCGACATCCGGGACTGGGAGCGCGCACACGGCCCGCTGCCGCAGGGCGCGGTCGTCGTCATGGAATCCGGCTGGGCGCAGCGGGTGCCGATCCCGGGCGCGTTCCTGAATCACGACGAGCGGACCGACACCTATCGGTGGCCCGGCTTCAGCGCCGAGGCCGCCGACTTCCTGATCCATCAGCGGGAGGTCGTCGGCATCGGCGTGGACTCCACGGGCCTGGACCGGGGGAGCGACCGCGCGATCCCGGTCCATCGGACGTTCCTGCCGTCGGGCCGCTACGGACTCGAGGCGCTCAACGGCCTTCCGGACGTGCCCGACGCCGGCGCGACGCTTGTGGTCGGGGCCTCGAAGCACCGGGGCGGAACCGGCGGTCCCGCTAGGATTTTCGCGCTCTACTGAGCTCCGCTACCACTTGTTCCAATGGACGACATTGTCCAGATCGGTGCGCACGCCCGGGCGGAACGACGTGCCGATCGTGTACGCGACGGGGATGAGCGCGGTCTGCAGCACCGATTCGTACGGGATCCCGAGAACCTGGGCGGCCTCGTATTCGTACTGCAGATGCAGGGTGGTCCAGACGGTGCCGAGGCCGCGCTCCCTGGCCGCCAGCATGAAGCTCCACGTGGCGGGCAGGATCGACCCGTAGCTGTTGGCCATGTCGACGACGCCCGGGTCAGGGCGGCGCACCACGTGCACGCACGGGATCAGCATCACCGGCACCTCGTGCAGATGCTCGTACAGATGCGGGCCCGTGGCGTACATGCGCTGGGTGCGCACCGGATCGTCGCGCCAGTCCACGCCGTCCCGCGGCACGTATTCGGTCGGCATGTTGCGGCCTTTGCGGTACAGATCCGCCAGCGCGGCCCGCTGCTGCGGATCGGTCACCACGACGAAGGCCCACCGCTGCCGGTTCTGCCCGGTGGGCGCCTGGGTGGCGATGGTCAGGCACTCCTCGATGACCTCGCGTTCCACCGGGCGCGTGAAATCCAGCCGTCTGCGGACCGAGCGGGTGGTGGTGAGCACTTCATCGGCCGTCAGGTTGAGCCGCATCACGCCTCTGCTTCCATAGTTCGACATTTCGACAGATTTCGAATTCATGATATAGTGACACAAGGTATTTCGAGGTGTCAACGAGGGAACGAACGATGAACGGACTGCTCGACGCCATTCTCGCGGAGGACGCCACCGCAGCGGATTTCGCGAACCTGACTGTGCCGCAGAGTTATCGGGCGATCACCCTGCACCGCGACGAAATCGGCATGTTCGAGGGGCTGCACCCGGCCGAGCGCGATCCGCGCAAGTCGATCCATCTCGACGAGGTCGCGGTCCCCGAGGTCGGCCCGGGCGAGGCGCTGGTGGCGGTCATGGCCTCATCGATCAACTACAACACGGTGTGGAGCGCGATCTTCGAACCGGTCCCCACCTTTGCCTTCCTCCAACGGTACGGGCGTACTTCGGATCTCGCCGCCCGGCACGACCTGCCTTACCACGTCATCGGTTCCGATCTGGCGGGTGTCGTGCTGCGCACGGGCGCCGGGGTCACCGCCTGGCGGCCGGGGGATCGGGTCGTGGCGCACTGCCTGCACGTCGAACTGGAGGGGCCGGACGGGCACAACGACACCATGCTGGATCCGGCCCAGCGCATCTGGGGATACGAGACCAATTTCGGCGGCCTCGCCGAACTCGCGCTGGTGCGCGCCAATCAGCTGATGCCCAAGCCGCGGCATCTGACCTGGGAGGAGGCGGCCTCGCCGGGTTTGGTGAACTCCACCGCGTACCGACAACTGTTGTCGCGCAACGGCGCCGATATGAAAGCGGGCGACAACGTGCTCATCTGGGGCGCGGCAGGCGGCCTCGGATCCTACGCGACCCAATTGGTTCTGGCCGGCGGCGGCTTCCCGGTCTGCGTGGTGTCCTCGGCCGAGAAGGCCGAGCTGTGCCGGGCGATGGGCGCGCGGGCGGTCATCGACCGGTCGGCCGAGGGGTATCGGTTCTGGCGCGACGGCGTCCAGGACCAAGGCGAATCGAAGCGATTCGGAAAACGGATCCGCGAACTGACCGGCGGCGAGGACGTCGACATCGTCTTCGAACATCCCGGCCGGGAAACGTTCGGCACCTCGGTGCTGGTCGCCCGTAAGGGCGGGGTGGTGGTCACGTGCGCGTCGACGAGCGGCTATGTGCACGAATTCGACAACCGCTATCTCTGGATGAATCTCAAGCGCATCATCGGCTCGCATTTCGCGAACTACCGCGAGGCGTGGGAGGCCAACCGGCTCATCGCCAAGGGCTTGATCCACCCCACGGTCTCGAAGACCTATCCCCTCGCCGAGGCCGCCCAAGGGGTCTACGAGGTGCACGACAACCTGCATCAAGGCAAGGTCGCGGTGTTGGGGCTGGCGCCTGCCGAGGGGCTGGGCGTGGAAGATTCGCAGAAACGCGAACAGCACCTGCCCGCGGTCAACCGGTTCCGCGTCCTCGACTCGCTATGAGCCGAGGACGCGGTGCAAGGCGGTGAGAATCCGCCCTACCGGGGCATACAGCCCACGCGACCGGTGTAACTCGTTGGGCACGAAAGAGATCGCTGCCGCGTGCGACGGCCACGCCGCGTGCACACCGCCTCCGGAGCCGTCGTGCCCGAACGCGGCCGGATGCGGGCCGAGGTGACCGAGTTCGGTCTGCAGTTGCAGGCCAACGCCGTAACGCATGGGCCGCTTGAACACCGCGTCGAAGCCACCGGACAGCGGTGTGGTGCCCAGGGCCAGCGTGGCCGGTGACAACGGCGTCTCGCCGCCGAGCAACGCTCCGAACAGCCGCGCCATGGAGCGCGCGGTGCCGATCGCGTTGGAGGAGGGGATCTCCACCCGGTGCCAGGCGGGGCGGTTCCACGGAATGTCGTGCTCCGGGAAGATGAGTGGATTCGCCCAGACGGAATCCGCGAGGTTCAACCGCGCCGATCCCGCCGGTGCCGGGGCGCGGCCGCGCCACCCGGGCCCGTAGCGCACCTGCCCGACACGCGGTTCGAGATCCGCGGGCAGTCCCAGCCAGATGTCCAGGCCCAGCGGCACGGCGAATTCCTCGTGGAAGAGCGCGCCCACGGTGCGGCCGTCGACGCGGCGTATCAATTCACCGCACAACCAGCCGAAAGTGATTCCGTGATACGCGAGTTCGAGCGCCGGGTCGTCCTCTCGAGGTTGCTCGGCCAGCAGCTTCGCGGCCAGGGCGCCGTCCGGCGCGGGATCGCTCGGGAAGGGCGTGCGCACGCCCGGCAGGCGGGCGCGGTGGGAGACGAGTTCGGCGACGGTGACGTCCCCCTTCCCGGCGGCCGCGAACTCCGGCCAATACGCGGCGATCGGCGCGTCGAGCCGCAGCTCCCCCCGTTCGAGCAGTAGCAGCAGGCACACGGCGATCAGTACCTTGCTGCCGGAGAACAGGATCTGCAGCGTGTCGGCTTCCCATGGCCGGTCGCCGTCGTCACGGCTGCCGCCCCACAGGTCGACCACCGCGACGCCGTCGACCGTCGCGGAGAACGCTGCGCCGCCGCGCGTCTCGGCGAGATATTCCGCGAAGGCCTCCGCGACGGTCTCGTACCCCGGCTCCACCCGGCCGCGGACCCTCACGCCCACAGCAGCCCGCCGTTGACCTCCAGGACGTGGCCGTTGACGTAGGAGGAGTCGGCGCTCGCGAGGAAGACCGCCCCCGCCGCGGCCTCGGCGACCCGGCCGACCCGCTTGGCGATCAGGCGGTCCCGGTACAGCTCCCACGCCTTCGGGTTCTGGGCGAGGTCGTCGGCGATGCCGCCGTCCAGAATTCCGGGGGCGAGGCAGTTGACCGTGATGTTCCGCGAGCCCAGTTCCGCGGCGGACACTTTCGTGAACATCTCCACCGCGGCCTTGGACGCGCAGTAGGCGGCCGCCCCCACCGCGACGCGGGTGGCCATGCTCGAGGAGACGTTGATGATCGTCCCCCCGGTCTTCTCCAGATGCGGTATCGCCGACCGAGTCGTGTGGAAGACGCCGTTGACGTTCACCGCCATCGTCGTGGCCCAGTCCGCGGCGGTCGTGCGATGCACGCGGCCGTCGATGCTGACCCCCGCGTTGGCGACGACGATATCGATCCCGCCCAGGGTGTCGGCGGCCCGGCTCATCATCTCTTCGACCGAGTCGGCGTCGGTGACATCCACCGGAAGATAGGTGAATTCGCGCGGCCAGTCCGGGTGGCCCGCCGGATCCGTGCGTCCCGCGCACACGACGTGCGCGCCCTCGGCCGCGAAGGCGTCGGCGATGGCGCGGCCGAGCCCGCGCGTGCCCCCGGTGACGACCGCTCGCTTCCCACTCAGACGATCGTTCACCCGTCGCTCCCACCCGTCCGGTGCCAGCGCAGCACCGCGGCGCCGCCGGTCAGCCCGCCCCCGACGCCGGCGAGCAGGATGTTCTCGCCGTGCGCGATCGGCCGCTCGCGATGCGAGTGGGCCAGCGTCACCGGAACCGACGCGGCCCCGGTGTTGCCGAACCGGTCGACGGTGACCGGGACGCGGTCGGGATCCGCGCCGATCTTGACGGCGAGCTCTTCCACCAGACGCAGATTCGCCTGATGGAAGACGAAACGATCGATGTCGCCGACGCCGAGATCCGATTCTCGCAGCACGTCGTCGACCAGGGCGGGGAGCGTGTTGAGCGCGTAATCCCGTGCGCCGCGGCCGTTCATCTTGAAATAGTGGTCGCCATGTTCCAGCGCCCGCGCGTCGATCGGCTGCCGCGAACCGCCCGCGGGAACCTTCACGGTGTCGTGCAGCGCGCCGTGCGCCACCAACTGCTGGGCCAGCAGACCCGAGCCATCGGGCACCGGCCCGACGAGGGCCGCCGCGGCGCCGTCGCCGAAGAGGGCGACGGTTCTGCGGTCGCTCCGGTCCATGATCGTCGAGTACTTGTCGGCCGCGATCACCAGCACCGGCCGCCGCCGCGGATCGTCACGGACCAGTGCCGATGCCAGCCGCAGCGCGTAGAGGAAGCCGGTGCAGACCGCGTTCACGTCGAAGGCCGGAATATCCCGGAATCCCAATATTCCCTGCACGATCGCCGCGGTGGCGGGCAGGGGATGGTCCGGGGTCGAAGTCGCGACGATGATCGCGGACGGATCCGCCTGGTGCCGGTCCAGCAGTCTGCGGGCCGCCGCCACGGCGAGCGTCGAGGTGGGATCGGTGGTGTGGGCGTAACGCCGGGTCCGGATGCCCGTGCGATCGACGATCCATTCCGGTGTGGTGTCCGCCCAGGCGCTGATCGTGTCGTTGGACACCTCGATGGGCGGGACGTGGTAATCGATGTCCAGAATTCCGACTGTCATGAGGGAACCTCGGTATTCCTGAGGGGTGGACCGCACGGCGTCACAGCCGCACGGCGACGCGGTATTCGCGCAGCCAGGTGTTCAACTGCAGCGCGCGCGGCAGCCACGGCGGTGGGGTGAAGGTGCCGTTGTGCCAGCGATCGCTGTCGGCCAACTCGCGCAGCGCGGTCGTGTTCAGCAGCGCCAGGGCCGGCGACGACGGGTCCGCCAGCATCTCGCGGGTCGCCGCGCGGACCGCCGCGAGATATTCGGGGCTCTGACCGAACGGAAAGCCGCTCTTGGGGCGCTTGGCGACCTGCGGCGGCAGCCACGGCTCGGCGACCGTGCGCAGGATGCCCTTTTCCTGTCCGCCGTGCCGCTTCAGGTCCCAGGGCAGATTCCACAGGTACTCGACGAGCCGATGGTCGCAGAAGGGCAGCCGGACCAGCAGACCGGTGCGCGCGCTCATCCGATCCTTGCGGTCGAGCAGGAACGGCAGGAAGCGGGTGATCTCGAGGTG
Source organism: Nocardia sichangensis (assembly GCF_047200615.1). NCBI lineage: Bacteria > Bacillati > Actinomycetota > Actinomycetes > Mycobacteriales > Nocardiaceae > Nocardia > Nocardia sichangensis. The sequence continues at coordinate 43,594 of NZ_JBJZOK010000023.1, read as the reverse complement.
GAACACCTCTCGAACGCGTCGTGCCGCCGCGTCCTCGCCGTCCAGCCGCGACACCTCGGCGACCGCCTCGTCGTGCCGCTCGGCTACGGCCGCGTCCAGATCGAGGTGCTCACGCAGTTCCGCCGAGAGCATGCCGTTGCGGTCGGTGTTGCCCGCGCCCCAGGGGAAGCCACCCGTGGGATTCGCGGCCTCGGCCACGAACCACGGATAGCCGCCGAAGATGTCGTCGGCGCCCTCGCCGGACAACACCACGGAGGCGTACTTGCGGACCTCGCGGAACAGCAGGTACAGCGAAACGTCCAGATCGCCGACGCCGGGGATATCGCGGGCGCGCAGCGTTTCGGTCATCTCGTCCAGCAGCGCGGGTGCGTCCAGGATCACCTCGGTGTGATCGGTGCCGACGTGGTCGACCACCGCGCGCACGAACGGCGCGTCCCGGCTCGAATGCAGCGCGTCGGGAGTGAAATCGTCGTCGCCACCCGCGAAGTCCACCGAGTACGTGGACAGTTTCGCGCCAGTGGCCGCGGTGACCGAACGCGCGGCGAGCGCGGTGATGACGCTGGAATCCAGCCCGCCCGAGAGCAATCCGGCCGGTGCGGCCGTGCGGGTCTGGCGTCCGATGATGTCGGTCAGCAGCGCGTCGAGCGTGTCCACGGTGGTGGGCAGATCGTCGGGGTGCGGCGCGGATTCCAGTCGCCAGTACCGGGTGTGGTGCAGGCCGTTGTGATCGACGCGCACGGTCCAGCCGGGGCGGACCTCGCGCAGGCCGCGGTACACCGCGTCGCCGGGTCGCCGCATCGCGACGGTGAAGATGTCGATCAGCCCGTGCGCGTCCACCTCGGGTACGAACAGGTCGTTGGCCAGCAGGGCCTTCGGCTCCGAACCGAAGAGCAGCCCGCTCGGGTGCTCGGCGAAATACAGCGGCTCGATACCCAATCGGTCCCGCGCCAAGAACAATTCGGACCGGCGCACATCCCATATCGCGAACGCGAAGGCGCCGTTGAGCCGCCGGACCGCATCGCCGCCCCATTCGAGGTAGGCATGCGCAACGACCTCGGCGTCCTCGTCGGTGTCACCGGCGAAGACGTGGCCGCGCCCGGTCAATTCGGCGCGCAGTTCGCCGGTGTTGTAGATCTCGCCCGACAGCGTGAGCACCGCCAGCGGGCGGCCCGCCTCGGCGACGACCGCCGGTTGCCCGCCGGGCCGCGTGTCGGTCGCCGTCGCCGCGCGGTGGCCGAGGGCCACGTGCCGGTCGATCCAGGCCCCGCCGTGGTCGGGTCCGCGGTGGGTGAGGGCATCGGACATGGCGCGAACGGCGGCCTCGTGCTCGCGCAGATCGCGCTGCCGATCCAGCCAGCCGGTAATTCCGGACATCGACAGCCTCCTCAGGAGTTGGGCGATAGTTCCGACAGGGTCTGGCGCACCACCGCGTCGATCGGCGCGGGTAGCCGGGCCCAGTTCTGCTCTTCGTCGAGATCGAGGACGCGCGACAGCTTCCAGCCCAGGTACTGGCCCAGCGACGCGAGCGGCGGCAGCTTCTCCACCGGCCGTACGGTCACCTCGAGGCCGCCGAACAGGGCGCGCAGCCGGTCGGTGAGCACCGCGGTCCACGGACCCGCCGGATCGCCGTCGTAGGTGACCAGGAAGACGATCTGCCGCCCGCGCACCACGACCATGTAGTTGAACACCGTCGCGTCGGGCAGTGGCTCCTCCCAGACCGCCTGTTCCAGGTCGTTCTGACGAATACCGGTGCGGTCCAGCACGATAAGGTCCTGGGAGCGGCCCTGGGTGCGCAGGACGGCGGTGTGCAGACCGCATCCGCACGGCGTGCCGTCGATATCCACCAAGTCGCCGGTGCGGTAGCGCAGCAGCGGGCGAGCGGGCAGGTCGAGAGTGGTGATCACCAGCTCGCCGCGGTCGGATCGGCCGTCCACCCGCCGGATGCCGGTCTCGTCGACCAGCTCGAGCAGGAAACTCTGTGGTTGCAGATGCAGCTGTCCGCGCTCGCAGGTGACGGCAGGGGTGCCGGTCTCCGAAGAGCCGTAGGAGGAGACGAACGACGTCGCTCCGGTCAGCCTCTCGAGGTGACGGCGGAAACTGGGGCCGGTCTGCTCGGCCATCAGCAGCAGGCGGTCGAATTTCGGCGCGGGCAGCTCGGCGCGATGAGCGAATTGCACCATCTCGAGCAGCCGCGACGGCGGCCCGATGAAGACGTTGACTCCCAGCTGATCGATCAGCCGCAGCACCCGGGTGTAGTCGCCGGTGATGTTGTCCACCCAGGGGCGCAGCGACATCACCTGCAGATACTCCAGCGCCTTCTCGAACTGGTAGGCGGCAGGGGCGAAGGGGGCGTTGATCAGGATCAGCGCGATGTCCTTCGGCTGCAGCAGCCGCGCCCACATCTCGCCGATGTTCACGGTGTTGATCAGCAGATCGTCCAGCGCCTTCGGCGCGGCCGCGGGGTCGCCCGTGGTGCCCGAGGATTCGTAGTAGTGCAGGAACTCGTCCAGCGGACGGGTGAAGGCGGACTGCCCGAAGCGGCCGAGTTCCTTCTTGCCCAGGAACGGCAGCGACGGCAGGATCTCGGTCAGCACGCGCTCGGTCGGTATGGGCGTGCCGGTGTCCAGCTCCTCGAGCAGCCCGGCCGGGACCGAATCCTCGTACATCTTCGAACGACCCGCGGCGCGCACGGTCTCCAGCAGTTTCGCCGCGTGCACCCGATCGAGGTCGGCGGTGCCCGCGTATACCGACCGGACCAGCGCGGTGTGCTCGGCCAGCAGTCGCTGATTCTTCGCACGCGTATCGTCGTCGCGTAACAACAGCATCGGTCTCTCCTAGCGATCGGTGGGGAAGAGGGGGTCGGCGACGTCGGCGGCGGCGCGCACCGAGCCGTCGGCGATGAGCCGTTCGACCTGGTGGATGTCGTGGTCCATCCGCCGATCGCGGTCGGTGAACGGCACGTGGTCGCGGATCAGCTCGTGGACGCGGCGGATCGCGGGGGCGGCGCGGTGCACGCCGCGGATCTCCACGGCCTGGGCCAGCGCCAGCAGGTGGATCGCGGTGACCTGCCGGGTCAGCTCGATGATGGTGCGGGCGTCGCGGGCCGCGATCGTGCCCATACTGACTTTGTCCTGGTTGTGCGACTCGGTGGAGCGGGAGAACGCCGTCGCCGGGCCGCTGTGCTTGAGCGCCTCCGCGGTGACCGCCGAGGCGGCGATCTGCATGCCCTTGAAGCCGTGGTGCAACCCGGACTCGTAGTCCTCCGCGTCGCGGGGGGCGATCAGGTTCGGCGTGAGCCCGGCGTTGAACTTCTCGTCCACCACCAGTTCCAGCTGCCGGTCGAGCAGGTCGGCGAGGCTGGCGACGGCGACCTTCAGCGAATCCATCGCCTGCCCGACGTGTCCGGCGTAGAAATTGCCGCCGTGATGCAATTCGCCCGTCTCCCAGGCGAACAGCGGATTGTCGGTCGAGGAGTTGATCTCGGTGTCGATCCAGCGCCCCACCCACTCCAGGCTGTCGCGCAGCACGCCGTTGACGTGCGGCGCGCAGCGCACCGAGTACTTGTCCTGGATGCGATGTTCGAGGGTGCGGAAGCCCCGGCCCTCCAGCCCCGACCGGCGCACGAGGATCTCCTCGTAGCTGGTGGTGAGGCCGGATCCGTCGAGCAGACCGCGGATCAACTCGGCGCTCGCGCCCTGTCCGGGATGCGGCTTGTTGGCGTGCACGAAGGGATGGAAGTGCGAGCCGTTGCCAAGCAGGGCCTCGCAGGTCATGGCGGTCGCGACGTCGGCGGCGTAGGCCAGCTCGGCGGCGTCGGCGACCGCGAGCGCCGCGAAAGCCGAGGTGAAGGCGGTGCCGTTGATCAGTGCCAGGCCCTCCTTCGGCTCCAGCACCACCGGTTCGATGCCCTCGGCACGCAGCGCCTCCGCGGTGGGGCGCACCTCGCCCCGATACCGCACCTCGCCCTCCCCGAGCAGCGCCGCGGCGACATAGCACAGCGGAACCAGATCTCCGCTCGCGCCGAGCGATCCGCGCTCGGGGATCAGCGGCAAGATATCGGCGTCGAGGTGCCGCAGCAGGGTCGAGACCACTTCGGGGCGGATCGCGGACGGGCCGCGCGTGAGGCAGTTGGCGCGGATCAGCAGGGTCGCCCGGGTCACGTCCGGCGCCGTCACCGGGCCGACCCCGTTGAGGTGGTAGACGATCAGATTGCGTTGCAGGTCGGCGGCCTTCGCCGGGGAGATCTGGCGATTGACGCTGTCGCCGAACCCGGTGGTGACGCCGTAGATCGGGATCCCGGTGTCGATCAGTTCGCGTTTGAGCAGCACGGATTCGTGCATGGCCGTCAGCGCGGCAGGGGCGATGCCGAGGTTCACCGGTACGGTGCGGCGTGCCACGGCGGCGACCTCGGTCACGCGTAACGCGGTGCCGTCCAGGAATAGTTCGGTGCCGGTCGTCGTCATGCCAGCTCCACCAGCTCGGGTTCGGCAGCGACCCGGCCGCGTCCGAGTGCCTCGCCGATTGCCCGTAAATTCGTGGCCAGTCGGGCGAATTCGGGCAGATCGAGGGATTGGTCGCCGTCGGAGAGCGCCTGGGCGGGGCGCGGGTGCACTTCGACGATCACCCCGTCGGCGCCTGCCGCGAGGGCGGCCGCGGACATCGGCGGCACATAGCGCGTGGCGCCGGTGCCGTGACTCGGATCGACCAGGATCGGCAGGTGCGACAGGTGTTTGACCACCGGAACCGCGTTGAGGTCGAGGGTGTTGCGCGTCGCGCGCTCGAAGGTCCTGATGCCGCGCTCACAGAGAATGACGTGGTCGTTGCCGTGTGCGAGCAGGTACTCCGCGGCATTGAGCCATTCGTGCACGGTCGCCGACAGGCCGCGTTTGAGCAGCACCGGCCTGCCCGTCAGGGCAAGCTCGGTGAGCAGGGTGAAGTTCTGCATGTTGCGCGCCCCGACCTGTAACAGGTCGGCGGCATCGGCGACGCGATCGATGTCGCGCACGTCGAGGATCTCGGTGACGATCGGCAGACCGGTCTCCGCGCGCGCGTCCCGCAGCATCGCCAGTCCGTCCGGGCCCAGACCGTGGAAGCTGTAGGGCGATGTGCGAGGTTTGAACACGCCGACGCGCAACATGTCCGCGCCTGCGGCCCGGACCGCCCGCGCGGTCTCGAGCAGCACCTCCGGCGTCTCGGCCGAGCACGGACCGGCGATGATCACCGGGCGGCCGTCGCCGACCGGCACCGCGCCGACCCGCACGACCGAACCCTCCGGACGGTACTCGCGGGCGGCGAGCGGGAAAGAGCTGCTCTCGGGCAGAACCCGTACCAGATGCTCGCTGCGGGCGAGCTCGGCCTCGAGCAGCGGGCCGGTTTCGGCCCACGTGACGATCAAGAATCCGGTGCGGGTGCGGCGGGTGGTCGCCTTCGCCGGAACCTGGCGGAGCCGGGTGAGGATGTCCTGCAGTTGCGTATCGGTGATGTCGTCGCGCGTCTGCGCCACATACACAGCCATCTAGTGGGCCTCCTGATCGGGCCGGCGGAATGAAAACGGTCGAATGGAGATGAGGTCCAGTCTGTTTCGAAAACAAGTTCCGGTCTTCCGGCTGTGGTCGCTATTGAATTCACGTCCCTGGCCCGGTTCCTATCGATATACGACTGGACCGGGGACTGGTCGCGACCTGGACCGGCGGCGGGGAAGGCATTGCGGTGCAGGGCTTTTACTTACCGGAAATCCGTGCATCACAGGATGCGAAGCAATGTCAATGCTTTGAATCCACCGCGTCGGAAAATATGGGCGGGCGCCATATGCGGGGGTTCACTCCTTGCACCGTATTCTGTGCTACCCCATCCGTCGGAAAGAATGTGTGATGCGAAAATGGAATCTGCCGATGGTCCGGTCGGCGGCTGTGCTCGCGACGCTCGCCGTCGCGTGTACCGCGTGCTCGACCGGCGGATCCGGTCCTGTCCGGGACGCCGGACCGCCCCGGCCCGGCGGCACGCTGACCTATGGTGTGCATCGCGAGGCGACATGTATCGACCCGCATGTCAGCGCAGGCGATATCGTCGGTGAATTGCAGCGAAATGTATTCGACTCGCTGGTCGCACAGAAAACCGACGGCACCTTCGCGCCGTGGCTCGCGACCGCCTGGCAGATCTCCGACGACAGCCGGGAATACACTTTCACGCTGCGCCGGGACGTGCGATTCTTCGACGGTCGGCCATTCGACGCCGCCGCCGTTCAGGCGAACTTCGAGCATATTGTCTCGCCGAAAACCAAATCTCAGTATGCGGCCAGTTTGCTGGGCCCTTATGCGGGGACGGACGTCCTCGACGAATACACGGTGCGCGTCCGGTTCAAATCGCCGAATGTCCCGTTCCTGCAGGCGGCGAGCACGGCTTATCTCGGCTTCTATTCACCCGCGGTGCTTGCCGAGCATCCCGACGACCTGTGCGCGGGAGGCCGGTTCGCGGTGGGCTCGGGACCGTTCCGCGAGGTCGAGGTCCGCCGCGGGCAGGGCATAGATTTCGTCCGCAACGACGAGTACCGCTGGCCCCCGGCGAACGCGGGGCACACCGGACCGGCCTATCTGGAACGGCTCACCGTGCGCGTCCTGACCGAGGACGCCGTGCGCACCGGATCGCTACGCGGCGGCCAGGTCGACGTCATCTCCGACACTCCGCCGACGGAGATCGCGGATCTGCGCCGCGACGGGGATTTCCAGCTCGTCAACCGGAATTCGCCCGGCGTGCCGTACACCTACTTCTTCAATGTCTCCAAGGAACCGTTCTCCGATATCCGGGCCCGGCGGGCGGTGGGCGCGGCCGTCGACCTCGACGGCATCGTGAAGAGCGTCTACTTCGGCGAATACCCGCGGGCCTACGCACCGCTCTCGCCCACCACGCCCGGCTACGACCGCGCCGCGGAGGGGCGCGCAGGCTACGACGTCGCCACCGCGAACCGGTTGCTCGACGAACTCGGCTACACCGGGCGCGACGCGCAGGGCTACCGCACCCGCGATGGGCACCGCTTCAGCATAGGGCTGCCCTACGCGTCCAATCTGATTCGCGAGTCCCGGGACGTGGTGGCCCAGGCGGTGCAGCAGGAACTGAAGAAGGTCGGCATCGAATTGCGTTTGGAACCGGTCGATTACGGCACCTACACCAATCTGCTCAAGCGCAACGAATACGAGATGACCGGCGGCAGCTGGGGCCGGTCCGATCCGGACGTGCTGGCCACGCTGTACCAGTCCGATCGCGATGCCCGCAAAGGCGGTTCGAACACCGGTCAGGTGCACGACGCCGGAGTCGACGCACTGCTGGCGCAGGGCCGGGCCGGCACCGATCCGGCGCGGCGCTACGGGTTCTATCAGCAGGCGCAGCAACTGATCCTGGATGAAGCCTATGGGCTGCCGGTCTACGTCTACAACAGCAACTATGCCGCCGCGTCGCGGGTACACGACTTCACCTTGGATGCCAACGGTTGGAGCAAGTTCTACGACACCTGGGTGGAGTCCAAGTGAGACACAGACTCTTTCGAATCATCGCGCACCGGGTGTGGACCGGGGTGCTGGTGCTGCTCGGGGCGCAGACGGTGACGTTCTTCGCCCTGCGGCTGACGCCCGGCGACCCGGTGGACACTTTGCTGGGCGCGCAGACCAGCGCTTCGCCCCAAGTGCGCGCACAGATCGCCGCGGATCTCGGCTTGGACGAGCCGCTGTGGCGGCAGTACCTGCACACGGTGCTGCGGCCGCTGACCGGGAATCTGGGTCACTCCTATCAGCTGAGCGAGGATGTGCGCACCGCGCTGCAGAGCCAGCTGGGGCCCACCGTGCAACTGGCGGCGGGGGCCATCTTGGTGGCCCTGGTGATCGCGGTGCCCGCGGCGCTGTCGACCGCCGGGCGCGGCAGGTTCGTGCGCGCGGCGGTATCCGGTTCGGAACTGCTCGCGGTTTCGCTGCCCGCGTTCTGGATCGGACTGATCCTGTTGACGCTGTTCTCGTTCCAGCTGCACCTGTTCCCGCCCGCGGGCGGTGGCGGCCTGGCGAGTCTCGTGCTGCCGGTACTGTGCCTGGCCATCCCGATGGCGGGTGAGCTGGGGCAGGTGCTGCGCGAGACGCTCGACCGGTCTCTCGAGCAGCCGTTCGTGCTGACCCTGCGGGCGCGCGGGCTGACCGAACCCGCGCTGCGGCTGCGGCATGTGCTGCGCCACGGTTCGCTGTCGACGGTCACCATGACGGGCTGGATGCTCGGCGTCCTGCTCACCGGGGCCATGCTCACCGAAACCCTGTTCGCGCGGCCGGGTATCGGGAAGATGACCGTCTCCGCGGTGATGACCAAGGACTTCTCCGTGGTGAACGCGGTCGTCCTGCTCGCCGCGCTGTTGTTCGTCGTGATCAATCTCGTGGTGGACCTGCTGTATCTGGTCCTGGATCCCCGGCTGCGGAGGTGAGGAAATGACCGTCGTCCCGAACATCAGGACCGTGTCGCCCGTCCGGTTCCGATCGGTGCCGTGGCCGGTATGGCCCGCGGCCGTCGTCCTGCTGTTCATCGTGGTGGCCGCGGTGGCGCCGCATCTGCTCACCGGTGTGGACCCCGCCGTGAACGACTGGCGGGTCGCGCTGCATCCGCCGAGCCCGTCCCATCCGTTCGGCACCGACCGGCTCGGCCGCGACGTGTACTCCCGGACCATCTACGCCGCTCGCACCTCTCTCGGTATCGGCGTCGCCGCGACCGCGATCGCGGTCGCGCTGGGATCGGTCGTGGGTCTGCTGGCCTCGGGTCCGTCGAAGCTGATCGACGCGGTGCTGATGCGGCTGACCGAGATTCTGCTCGCCTTTCCCGGGCTGCTATCGGCGCTCGTGCTGATCGCGGTTTCCGGGCCCGGCGCGCGCAACTCCGCACTGGCGATCGGGCTGGCGGCGACGCCGTACTACGCCCGCCTGGTCCGCTCGCAGGGCCTGGTGGTACGGATCAGCGGTTACGTGGAGGCGGCGCGCACCCTCGGCCAGAGCCGATGGCGCATCACGGTGCGCCACATCCTGCCCAACGCGCTGGCGCCGCTGCTGGTGCTCGCGCCGCTGGGCGTCGGCACCGGCATCATCGCGGGGGCGGGCCTGAGCTTCCTCGGGCTCGGCGCCGTGCCGCCCACGCCCGAATGGGGTTCGATGCTGGCCGAGTCCCGCAATCTGCTCAGCCGCGCCTGGTGGCTCGGCGTCTTCCCGGGTCTGTTCGTGGTCGCCGCGGTGGTGTCGATCACGGTCCTGGCCCGTTTCTGGCAAGGACTCTCGGAGGGCAGGGTGGCGCGATGACAGCATTGGAAATCACCGATTTGACAGCGGGTTTCGGTCGCACCGAGGTGGTGCACGGGATCTCGTTGACGATCGAGGCCGGGGAATGCGTGGCCTTGGTGGGCGAATCCGGTTCGGGCAAGAGCGTCGCCGCGCGAGCGCTGATCGGGCTGACCCAACGAGACGGCTGGGTGCGGGCGGAGCGGTTGCGGATCGCCGGGCAGGACGGCCGTGGCTGGTCGCAGCGCCGGTGGCGCCGGGTTCGCGGCGCCACGGTCGGTTACGTGGCGCAGAACGCGCTGGGATCCCTGGACCCGCTGCGGCGCATCGATCAGGAACTGCGCGAGGCGCTGCGGATCCACCGCACGGTGGCGGCGGCGGAGGTCACGAACCGTTCGGAGCAGTTGCTCACCCGCGTCGGGATTCCGGACGCGCGCAGCCGCTTGCGGCAGTATTCGCACGAACTCTCCGGTGGGCTGCGGCAACGGGCGCTGATCGCGACCGCGCTGGCAGCCGAGCCGCAGTTCCTGATCGCCGACGAACCCACCACCGCCCTCGACGCCTCGGTGCAGCGCCGGATCCTCGCCCTGCTGCGCGAGATCCGCGACGCGGGCACCGGACTGCTGCTCATCAGCCACGACCTGGCGGCCGTAGCCGAGGTCGCCGATCGGATCGCGCTGATGCGCGACGGCCGCATCGTCGAACAGGGGCCGACAGCCGAGGTGCTCACCAACCCCTCACACGACTACACCCGCCTGCTGCTGGCCGCGGTGCCGTCGGCGCACACCCGCGGCGCACGCCTGTCGCCGGCCGAATTCGATCTGGCGGCACAGCTTCCCGCGCCGCGCACGCCCCGGCCCAAGGGCGCGCTGGCGCGTGTGCTGGATGCTCGCCGCGTGTTCCGCGATCCCGACGGTGCGCCGTTCGCGGCGCTGGACGGGGTCGACCTCTCGGTCGCGCGCGGCCAAGTCGTCGGCGTGGTGGGCGAATCCGGTTCGGGCAAGAGCACTCTCGCGCGGGCGCTGCTCGGCCTGGAAAAGCTGGACGGTGGTACGGTCACCGTTACCCCGGGGGTGCGCCTGCAGGCCATCTTCCAAGATGCGCTGGGCTCGTTCGACCCGCGGTTCACCGTTCGCCGGGTGCTGGACGAGGCGCTGGAGGCGGGAAAGGTCCGGCGCGCCGACCGGCAGGGCCGGGCCCGCCACCTGCTGGCCGCGGTGGGATTACCCGATTCGGTCCTTTCGCGCCGCCCCCTCGACCTGTCCGGCGGTCAGCAGCAGCGTGTCGCCATCGCGCGGGCGCTGGCGCCGGGCCCGGATCTGATCGTCTGCGACGAACCGGTCTCGGCGCTGGACGTCTCGATTCAGGCGCAGATCCTGGACCTGCTCTTGCGGGTGCGCCGCGAACTGGGTGTCGCGCTGATCTTCATCTCGCACGATCTGGGCGTGGTGCACCACCTGAGCGACGAGATCGTGGTGATGCGCGCGGGCCGAGTGGTCGAATCGGGTCCGGCCGACGAGTTGTTCACGACGCCGCGCGAGGAGTACACCCGCGAACTCCTCGCGGCCGTGCCCGTGCTGCCGGATTACACGGGGCCGCGGGCATGAACCGGCGCAGGCCCTACGGTCCCCGGTCCCGACCCGATCCTGGGCCGCGGGCCGAAGACAGCGACTCGCGGACTCGAAAGACTGGACCTCCAACGACTTCCAGGAGGCATTGTGACGCCCCCGAACCCGCGGCGGTCGCCGCTGCTGCTACCCGTCGTGCTCGCGGCGACGTTCATGTCCGGATTCGACACGAACGTGGTCAACATCGCGCTGCCCGCGATCCGCGGCGAGCTGCACGCGGGACCGGCGGCGCTCGAACTCGTCGTCAGCGGTTACATCTTCGCCTATGCCGCCGGTCTGATCACCGGGGGCAGGCTCGGCGACCTCTACACCTACCGCAGGCTGTTCCTGATCGGCATGGCCGGCTTCACCGTCGCTTCGATGCTGTGCGGGCTCGCGCAGTCGCCGGTGGAACTGGTCGGCGCCCGGATCCTGCAGGGCCTCACGGCGGCGGCCATGGTCCCGCAGGTGCTGGCCACCATCATGGCCAATTTCGACGCGGGGGACCGGACCCGGGCGCTGGCCTGGTTCGGCGTGACCGCGGGGGCCAGCGGGGTGGTCGGGCAGGTGCTCGGTGGACTGCTCATCTCGGCGGATGTCGCCGGATGGGGTTGGCGCACCGTGTTCTTCCTCAATCTGCCGGTGGGAGCGGTGATGCTGGCCGTCGCCGTGCGGGTGCTTCCCGCGCGCACTCTCGATCGCAGGCCCGGGCTGGATCCGGTGGGCCTGATCGGAATCACGGCCGCCCTGGCGCTCGCGCTGGCGCCGCTGTCGTTCGGGCGCGAACAGGGCTGGCCGCTGTGGACCTGGGTCTGCCTGGTCGCGGCCGTGCCGTGCCTGCTCGCGGTGCTGGCCTACGAGCGCCGCCTGGCGGCCGCGGGCGGCGACCCGCTCATCGACCTCGATTTCTTCCGGCGGCGGTCGACCGTGTTCGGCATCCTGATCAACGTCGCGTTCATGGCGACGTTCACCAGCGGCATCTTCGCGGTCACGCTGCTGCTCCAGGAAGGTTTCGGGCTCAGCGCCTTACATGCCGGGCTGGCGTTCGCCGCCCGCGGGGCGCTGGTCGTGCCGGCGCCGATGGTCGGCAGGCGGGTGATCGCCGCGCACGGGCAGGCCCGCGCGATCGTGCTCGGCTGCGGCATCGACATCGTGACACTGATCGGGCTCGGCGTGGCATTGCACGGGTTCGGCGGGCACATCTGGCTCGGCTGGGTTGTCATCGGCAACGCGCTGCTCGGCTTCGGCAATATGCTCATCCTGCCCGCCGCGCTGGGCGTCACGGTGGCGACGGTCGAGCCGCACCAGGCGGGCAGCGCCTCCGGAGTCGTGAACACCACCCAGCAGTTCTCGGGTGCGGTCGGACTCGCCGTGCTCGGGACGCTGTTCTTCGCCGTGGCGGGTAGCGGGCCCGGGCGCGGCGAGTACGCCACGGCCGTCGAGGCGGTTCTCTGGGTGCATCTGGTGCTGATCGTGGGCGCCGCCGCGCTCGCGCTGCGGCTGGATCGTGTCCGGACGCCCAGTGTGGTGGTGGCACAGCCGGGTTCGGCGCAAGCGGCGCAAGCGGCGGTCGATCGATGACCGCGCGCCGCGAGGTATGGCTTTTGATCTAGATTTCGATAACAATCGAAATCATGACCGAGCGAACGGCAGCACACATACCCACCGGCTGGGACGGCGTCGTCGATGTGACCGAATCCGATGGCTGGCGCCAGCCTTGGCGGCTGCCGCCGCGCCGGCTGGCCACGGCGTTCTCCCCGGAACTGACCGAACACGCCGTGGTCCCGACCGGTGTGCGCATCGGCGTCGTGACCGACGCGCCCGAACTGTCCTTGAGCCTGCGCTCCACGCCGGTGTGGACGCCGCGCCCGCGCGCCGTGGACGTTTTCGTGAAGGGGGAACTGTCGCAAAGCCTTCCGGTCGGCGCCGGCGCCGAGGAACTGATCGTCCGGCTGCCGGGAGAGCGGTCGGAAGTGCAGCTGTGGCTTCCGCATCGCGGCGCGATCACCCAGGTCGGCCCGATCTCGGTCGCCGCATCGGCCACCATCGAGCCCGCGCCCGCGACCGGCCCGCGCTGGATCACCTACGGCAGCTCGATCACCCAATGCCTGGTCACCGCCTCGCCCAGCGAGACCTGGCCCGCCCGCATCGCGCGGCGCTACGGCTGGCGGCTGCTGGATCTCGGATTCGCCGCGCAGGCCTATCTGGACCCGTTCGTGGCGCGGACGATCGCGAGCAGGCCCGCCGACCTGATCTCCGTCGAACTCGGACCCAACCTCTACATCCGCGGCCCGTTCACCGAACGCTCGCTCGGCGGGCTGGCGGCCGGATTCCTGGAGACCATCCGCGACGCCCACCCCGACGTGCCGGTGGTCGTCTTCTCCCCGCCGGTGTGGGTAGAGCGCGAACACGAGCCGAATCCGCACGAGCTCACGCTGTCCGGCGTGCGCGAACTCGTGGAGAACGTGGTCCGGGTCCTCCAGGGCCTCGGCGACGGCAACCTGCATCTGGTTCCCGGCGACGAGCTGTTCGGGGCCGCCGACGCCGGGCTCACGATCGACGGTCTGCACCCCGACGCCGCGGGCGATGCCCTGCTGGCCGAGCGCTTCGGTCCCCGGCTGGCGGCCGTGCTGGCCGGGTCCGCGGTCCAGGTACCCGCCGGAGGACCGGCCGGGAGACCGGCATCCGAACCGGTCCGTTGACCGAAGACGTCCGGTATGCCCTCTTCGGACACTGAACGGGTCTTCTTTCCGCTCGGTCTGCTCAGGAGGGTTCCCGTGACCGAAGCGCCGATAGCGCCCCGATCCACCCGTTTGCACACGCTCACCGGAATGCGGTTCGCCGCGGCACTTCTGGTGTTCTTCACGCATATCTCGCTGGAAGGATTCTTCACCGATCCCGACGCCCAGCACGCCGCGTCGTTTCTGCTGAAACGCGAGGGCTGGACCGGCGTCGGGTTCTTCTTCGTCCTCAGCGGTTTCGTCCTGACCTGGTCCGCGCGGCCGGGCGACACCAAGCGCGCGTTCTGGCGGCGGCGGTTGGTGAAGATCTATCCCAACCACGTCCTGACCTGGGCCATCGCCTTCGGGCTGTTGGTCTGGGCCGGCAAGTCGGTCACCGCCGGGGTGGCGATCCCGAACCTGCTGCTGGTGCACACCTGGGTGCCGGTCGTGCAGAACTTCGCCAGCATGAACACCGTCGCCTGGTCGCTGTGCTGCGAGGCGCTGTTCTACCTGCTGTTCCCCTGGCTGCTCGCCGCGGTCGAGCGAATCCGCCCGGAACGGCTGTGGGCGGCGACGATCGGCGTGCTCGCGACCATCGTGCTGCTGCCGTTCTTCGCGCTGTTGCTGCCGGATCAGCCGCGGGTGCCGTTCGCCACCGATGTCCCGGTGTACCAGTTCTGGTTCCTCTACCTCTTCCCGCCGGTGCGCGTGCTGGACTTCCTGCTGGGCATCCTGCTGGCGAAGCTGCTGCTGTCGGGGCGCCGCGCGCCGCTGACGCTCGCCCCGGCCTCGCTGCTGGTCGTCGCGGGGCTCGTGGTCCAGCTCTGGGCGCCGTACATGTGGGCGCTGGTCGCGGTCGGCGTGATCCCGACGGCGCTGCTCATCCTGGCCGCCGCGACCGCCGACGTGCGCGGCACATTCTCGCCGTGGCGGTGGCGCTTCGTGGTCTGGCTCGGGGACATCTCGTTCGCGTTCTACATGATCCACGAGCTCGTCCTGCACTATCGCCATCAGTTGTTCGGCATCCAGCAGGCCTGGGCGACACCAGCGGCGATCCTGGTCATCCTCGGATTCCTGGTGCTGGACACCCTGATCGCCTGGGGGCTGTACTCCGGCTTCGAGAATGCGATCGTGCGGCGATGGAGCCGCCCCCGCCGCCGTGTCACTGCCGCTGTGGTGATCCCCGCACCCGCGGCGGCGAAACAGGCTGCTTCGCAATCGGATACGCCGTCGCCATCGAGCGCCGGGATGACCGTCGCTCCGGCGGCCGCCGCCACGGAAGGAGCCGACCTGTGAGGACGTTCGTCCTGACAGCCGCCGCGGTGACCACGGTGGCCGCCGCGACCGCCCTGTGGCCCGCCTCGCCCGCGCGGGCCGCCGCCACCCATATCGCCTGTGCGGGAACGAGTACGGTGAGCTACTCGCCTGGCATCACCGATACGCCCAGGCCGGTGCGGATCAGCACCGACGCGGTGTTCGGCTCGTGCGTCTCCAGCGATCCGACCATCACCGGAGGCACCACCCACGCGGGCGGGCCCGCGACGATCGGGTGCGGACCTGCCGCCGGGACCGGCAGCTCGCGGGTCGACTGGAACAACGGACAGCACAGCACCTTCGAGTTCCGCACCGTCTACGTCAACCGGCCCGCCGGGCAAACCCTGATCGTCATCTCCGGCACGGTGACCGACGGTGAATTCCTCGGCGACCATGTCGACGGCGCGGGGCTTTACCTGACCGCCGACATCGCCGGCTGCGGCTCCGCAGCCGGGGTCACCTCGACCTTCGGCCCGGTCACCCGGACCTTCAGCTCGTAGCCGGGACGAGGGCGGGGGCGTTGTGCAGAATCGAGCTGAGCACTCCCGGGAAGCGGGCCTCGACCTCGTCGTAACGCAATTCGTTGCGACGGTAGCTGCCCTCCTGGATCACCCGCAGCAGACCGGCCATCCGGAGCACCTTGAGATGGTGCGAGAGCGTGGACATGCTCACCGGGACGTCGAATCCGCCGCAGGTGATCGCCTCCTCCTGCCGCAGCCTTGCCACGATCTCCAGCCGCACCGGGTCGGACAGGGCATGCAGCAGGGTGGGCAGGCTCACCGATTCGATGGAGGGATGCTGGAGTGCGCGCACCGGGCCGATTCTACCTTTCGCCGCGACCGCCGAGGCGGCTCACGCCACTGCCTCGGCGGCCTGCTCGTGGACCAGGCCCAGCACGATCGGGAAGACCAGCAGGCAGGAAACGGCGCAGGTGATGCCGAGCCAGACGAAGCTGTGCGTGCCCGACAGCACCGCCACCGAGGCGGAGGTGCCGACCGTCGACCCGGCGTACAACGCGGAGGAGTTCAGGCCGAGCGCGGTACCGCGCGCCGCCGGCGCCAACTCGCTGACCAGCGTGGTGATCGAGGAGGCGCCGATATTGAACGCCAGCACCCACAGCGCCGCGACGATGACCGGCACGACCAGCGCGCCGTCGAGGCTGGAGAAGGCGATCAGCGCCACCGCCACCCCCAGGCCCGCGGCCGCGATCACCACACGCTTGCCGAACCGGTCGGTGAGCCGCCCGCCGAGGAAGTTCCCGCAGACGCCAACGGCGCTGATCACCAGCAGCACCAATCCGATCGCCGTGGTGGACAGGTCGAAATTGGTTGTGAAGTAGACGCCGACATTGGCCCACATGCCCTGGTTTCCCGCGGTCCAGAAGAACGTCGACAGCAGCACGAACAACACGGACGGATTGCTGAACGCGGCGCGGAACTTGTCCACGTACGCGCGCAGCGGATGCACCGCGGCCTGGGTCGCGGCGACCGGGATGCGCGGCAGGGTAAGCGGCACGACGGCCAATGCCAGCGCGGCGAGCACGGCGATGGCCCAGAAGGACACCCGCCAGCTGAAGGCGTCCGCGGCGAAGGATCCGACGGGCACGCCGATCAGCGACGAGCCGGTGAGCGCGCCCATGATGATGCCGATGGCGCGCCCGCGCCGCTCCGGCGCGACGACATCGGCGACCGCGGCGAAGATGCTCGGCACCATCATCGCCGCGCCGAGCCCGGCCAGGCCGCGAAACACCAGCAGCACGGCGAAATTCGAGCCTATGCCGGTCAACGCGGTGCCGATGCTGAAGATCGTGAGCCCGGTGAGGATGACGTTGCGCCGCCCCCACCGGTCCGACACCGGGCCGAACAAGGGCCCGGTCACCGCGTAGACCAGGGCGTAGGTGGTGACGAGCAGTCCCGCCGAATCCACCGAGGCGTGCGTGTCCCTGGTGATGGTGGGCGCCAGCGGCGCGACGATCAGCGCGTCGAGCCCGACGAGGGCCGCGCAGATCGATCCCACGATCAGCAGCCGACGGCTGCCGACATCGGATTCGTCGCGGGCAGCGGTGGTCGAGGAAACCATGAGGCACCTGCCTTGAGTAGTAGTACTAGATTTCGAAGATTACCGAAATCATGACCACATGGTGACAGGCGGCATGCCGCTCGTCAACGGAAGAGCCGGTGCCGGTGCGGCTTTCGGGAGATCAGGCCCGCGCGGGGACCGGCGCGGCGGCGCTGCGCACCACCGTGTCGAGCAGGCCGGGGAAGCGGGCGTCGAGATCGGCGGCGCGCAGCGAGACCATGCGGCGCACGCCGTCGACGCGGGTCGCGGTGAGCCCGGCCTCGCGCAGGACCTTCAGGTGATGCGACAGGGTGGACTTCGTCAGGTCGGGGTTCAGTTCGCTGCACGACATCTCGTCGATCCGCGCGGCCAGCTCGCAGACCATCGCCAGCCGGGCCGGATCACTCAGCGCGTGGAAGATGGCGGTGAGTTCCAGGTCGTCGCGAGCCGGCTGGTTCACTACTCGCGCCATGATGGCCGCCTTCCGCTGCGTTCGTGCCCGATCGAGATTTCGATCATAGTCGTTTTCTCGTCCGATACCGGTCCAAGGTCCAGGTCCGCCGACCGGACCGAGGGCTGATGCCTCGTGCGGGATACCGGGCCCGCGGCCGAAGACAGTTCGCCGCGCTCCGAGCAGCATTGGGCGGAACGCTCGCGCAGCAACGGAAGTGGTCGCATGAACAAGCCAGCAGCCGCGGCGGGACGCCGATCGCGACCGGCGCCCCGCTCGCGATCGGCGCTAGTCGACCACCGCGGCGTGCACGAGCTGGCGCAGCCGCGAATACAGCGGCAGCGCCTTGGACGGGAACAGCTGCGGGAACGCCATCGCGGTGATGCGCTTGACCGGATCGACGAAGAAATAGGTACTCGTGGCGGAATACCAGGAGAATTCGCCGGGCGTCGCGATGACCTTGGTGGCGGCCGGATTCTCGGCGGTCAAGAAGCCGAAGCCGAAACCGAGGCCGTCCAGGGTGGTGAGCGCGGGCAGCACCGGGCGCCCGATCGCGCCCAGGTCCGCGCCGCCCGGGAGCTGGTTGGTGGTCATGTATCTCACCGTCTGCGGCGACAGCACGCGCCCGCCGTTCCAGGCGCCGTTGTGCAACAGCATTTGCAGGAAGTGATGAAAATCGGCGGCGGAGGTGATCAGGCCCGCGCTGCCGGACAGCCAGCTCGGCCGCTGCGTCGGATCGCCGCCCGCGAGCACGTCGTTGCGCACCGCACGCCCCGTCGCCGGATCGGCCATGTAGATCGCCGCCAGCCGGTCGACCTCCTCGGGCTCGATCCAGAACTTGGTGTCGTGCAGGCCGAGCGGATCCAGCACCCGCTCGGCGAACACGCGGTCGAGCGACTGTCCCGACACCACCTCGAGGAGTCGGCCCAGGACGTCGGTGCTCACCCCGTAATTCCATGCGGTGCCCGGCTCGAACAGCAGCGGCAGCGTGGCCCAGGTGTCCACGGCGGTGGCCAGATCGATGCCGGGCGGAGCGCTCCACTCGAAGCCGCGCTGGACGTACAGTTCGTCCACCGGATGGGAGTGGTGGAAACCGTAGGTGAATCCCGCGGTGTGGGTGAGCAGATGCCAGATGCGGATGGGTTCGCGGGCCGGCTCGGTCTCCAGGTTGCCGCCGCCGAGCCGTTTGTAGACGCGGACGCCGGCGAGCGAGGGGATGTAGTCGCTGACGGGGTCGTTGAGCCCGAACGCGCCCTCCTCGTACAGCGCCATCGCCGCGACCGAGGTGAACGGCTTGGTCAGCGACCACGCCCGGAACAGCGAATCGGTCGCCATCGGCAGTTCGGCCTCGGCGTCGCGATGTCCACCGGTGCCGACGTGCACGACCTTGCCGTCGCGGGCGATGATCCCGACCCAGCCCGCCATGCGGCCCGCGTCGACGAGCCGGTCGAGGTAGTCGTCGAAGCGCCGCAGCCGCGCGGGATCGAACCCGGCCTCGGTCGCATCGATTTCGATTTTGATTTCCGACATGAGGTGATTCCTGCCTTTATCGCGTACCGGGAATCCGGAATGATCCGGCCCGGTACTTGCCAAGCCGACATCGAGAATAGTAGCTTTAGTTCGATAGATGTACAACTATCGAACTTAGTTGCGGGCCAACGCATTACAACAGCGCGGTGCCCGGATAGCGCCCCGATGACAATGATGTGGGAGGTTGGTTTCTCATGCCCCGATACGGAATCACGCTGCCGTTGCCGCTGGTTTCGCTGCCCGACCATCGCGTGATCTTGGAGCAATTGGCCGACCTCGGTTACACCGACGCGTGGACCGGCGAGTTCGCCGGCGTGGACGCCTTCACCCCGCTGGTGCTGGCCGCGGCCTGGGGGTCGCCGAGCCTTCGGCTGGGGACGGCGGTGGTGCCGGTATACACGCGCGGTCCCGCCGTGATCGCCCAAACCGCTTCGGCGCTGGCCGATCTCGCGCCCGGCCGGGTGGTCATCGGCGTCGGCTCCTCGGGTCCGCAGCTGGTCACCGGAATGAACGGTGTCCCCATGGCCGAGCCCTACCGCCGGGTGCGTGACACGGTCCGCTTTCTGCGGCAGGTCTTCACCCACGGCGTCGTGACGGGTCCGTTCGACACCATCGACTTCGAGGGCTTCCAACTGGGCTATCCGGCCGCGGAACCGCCGCGGATCATGGTCGGCGCGCTGCGCACGCGGATGCTGCGGCTCGGCTTCCGCGAGGGGGCCGGATCGATCACGAATTTCCTCGCGGCCGAGGACATTCCGACCGTCGTGCGAGCACTGGGCGAGGACCGGGGCCGCGGTGAACTGGTGGCACGCATCTTCGTGTGCCCGACCGAGGACGTCGAATACGCCCGCGCGGCCGGGCGCCGGATGCTCGCGCACCTGTTCACCCGCCCGTCCTACCGCGCCTTCCACGAATGGCTCGGCCGCGCCGAAGTGGTTGCCCTGGTGAACAAGTACGTCGACAGCGGCGATCCGCTGCGGGCCGCGGCGGCGATCCCGGACCAGGTCGTGGACGGTATTCTCATCCACGGCAATACGGCGCGGTGCCGCGAGCAGATTCAGCGCTACGTCGACGCCGGCGTCGACACGCCGGTCGTAATGCTCCAGTCGTCACCGGAGTTGCTGGCCGGTGGGCCGGCCGCGGTGTGGCGCACGGTGCGCGAGCTGGCCCCGCGATGAGGCGGGCGGCGGTTGTGGGACGATCGTCGAATCCTCGAACAAGATTAATATTCTCGGAGATCATTAATAGCGACGGAATTTTTAGTAGAAGTGCGCACCTGTTGCCGCACACGTGGGCCTGTGTTAGTTTGACAGATATCGATCTTGCCGGTAGTCGTCTTTCGATTTCGCGTTATCGGGAAGATCGTCGGATTCTCAACAATCGGGACCCACCTATAACTACAGAAGCTTGCGGGGCGCAGATGAAGTTGTTAGGCGCAAATCACGAGACCGGCGAATTCGGCGAAGATGCCGGACGGAACACGGCGGCGGCTCGAGTAGTGGTGGTCTGCGGGGAGCAGATCATGCGCAGCGGACTGGTTTCTATTCTGCGTGGCATGCCCGACCTCGGCTGGGTCGGGCCTGCGACCAACAGCCAGGCGGCGTTGAACATGGTCGCGGCGGGCAAGGCGGATGTGGTCGTGCTCGACCACTGTGCCAACCCGGGCTGGGACGGGCCCGCGCTGGCCGCCCGGTTCACCGGCATCCGTCCCGACCGCGGTGTCGGTGTGGTGGTGGTGTCGGACGGCACCGACAGCGAACTGCTGCTGCGATATCTGCAGGCCGGCGTCCGTGGCCTGGTCTCACGGCGTTCCAGTGCCGTCGATCTGGTGAACGCGGTGGACAGCGTGATCCGCGGTGAGGCGCTGCTGTCGCCCTCGATCACCCGGCTCGTGCTCGAAGCGACGGTGCCCTATCTGCCCGCGGCCTCGACCCGGTCGGTCACCGCTCTGGACACGTTGACCCAGCGCGAGCTGGAAATCCTGATCCTGGTGGCCGACGGATTGTCCAACAGCGAAATCGCTCAAGTTCTGCACGTCAGCTACAAGACCGTGAAATTCCACGTGTCGAATATCCTGCGCAAGTTATCGGTGCGCACTCGGGCGCAGGCGATCGTCTATCTGCGGCCGAGTGTGGCCATCACCTCACAAGCGGGCTGACGACCGCGGCGCCGAGTTTCCGTCTTGTTGGCGGAGGCCTCGGCTGCTATCGTTTAGTTCGAGAGTTTTGAAACTTTCGAATCGTGTCCGATTCGGTTTCCCTCACCCTCCTTCGGCTCTGGAAGGAAATATCCCGATGACTGAAATCGTCGAAGAAGATCTCGACTCCTATCCCTTTCCGCTCGGCCCACTCGGCGAGCCGCCGGAACGCTTCTCCGAGCTCCGCGCGCAGTGCCCGGTCGTGCGGGTCCGCATGCCCAGTGGCGACACCGCCTGGGCGGTCACTGGATACGACGAAGTCGTTGCGGCGCTCTCGGATTCGCGACTGTCCCGCGCGGCCCTGCGGGAGCCGGGAGCCCCGCGCGTGATCAAGGGCCCCGACTTCGGGGACAATCCCTTCAATCTGCTCAGCCAGGACGGCGCCGACCACCGGCGGCTGCGGCGGCTGATCTCGCCGGCCTTCACACCCAAACGCGCCGAACAGAAGCGGCCGCGGATCCAGGAGATCGCCGACGAACTCGTCGACGCTCTCGAAGCGGGTCCGCGTCCGGCCGATCTGCACCACGACTTCGCGGCCCTGCTGCCGATCTGGGTGATCACCGATCTGCTCGGCGCGTCGCGGGAGCGCCGGGCCGACATCCAGCGCTGGACCGATCATCTGGTCAGCATCACCGCCCACACCGCCGACGAGCGGCTGCGGGCCAGGGACGAGTCCGCGGCCTATGTCGTCTCGCTACTGGCCGAGCGCCGCGGCGCGCCGGGCGAGGACCTGCTGTCGGACCTCATCACCGCGCGCGACGACGGGGACCGCCTCTCGGAGCAGGAATTGGTCTGGCTGACAGTCAATCTGCTGGTCGCAGGGCACGACACCACGGTGAGCGCGCTCAGTCGCGCGACGTATCAAATACTGCGGCACCAGGATCAGTGGGCCTCGCTGGTCGCGCGCGTCGATGACCGGGAGGTGGTGCGGCACGCGGTGGACGAACTGCTGCGCTACGCGCCGCCCTCGGAGATCGGCTTCCTGCGCATCGCCACCGATGATCTCGAGGTGGGCGGCGTCGCGGTGCGCAAGGGCGAGGGCGTCATCCCGATCATGCATGCCGCGGGGCGCGACACCCGCCACGTTCACGATCCGGACCGGCTCGATCTGTTCCGCGAGGATGTCAAACATGTGGCGTTCGGGCACGGCAGCCACTTCTGCCCGGGTGCGGGCCTGGCACGGCTCGAACTCGAGATCGGGCTGGCGACCCTCGCGCGGCGGCTGCCGGAATTACAGCTGGCCGTGCCGCCGGATGACGTCGAATGGTCCAGTGGACTGCTGACCCTGCGACCGAAGACGCTGCCGGCCCGGTGGTGACCTCGGCGGCCGGCTCCCGGGCCCGCGCCGTCCCGCAATGGCGTTGGCTGACCGTGCTGGCCACCTGTGCCTGTCTCGTCGGGCTGGACGCGCTGGTCGTCTCCCCGCTCGCACCGCGGATCACCCACGAGGTGGGCGCACCGCCGCGGGTGGGCGGACTGCTGGTCACCGCGTACGCCCTGGCCTATCTGGTCGCGGGTCCGGTCTTCGGGCCGCTGTCGGATCGGTGGGGCCGGACGCGGCTGATGACGCTCGGGCTGGCCGTCTTCGCGGCCGGCACCGCGGCGACCGGATTCGGCACGAATTTCATTGTATTGCTGGGCTTTCGAGTGCTCTCGGGCGTCGGCGCGGCGATGCTGGTGCCCGCGATCCTGGCCCATGTCTCTGGGCAGGTGCAGCCGCGGCGGCGCGGTGCCGCGATCGGCGTGATCGTGGGCGCGATGATGGGCGCGTCGGTGGCCGGCGTGCCCGCGGGGGCGTTCCTCGCCGGCGCGGTGTCGTGGCACTGGACGTTCTGGGGCATCGGCATCGCCGCCGCGGCGCTGCTCGGACCGCTCGCGAGGCTGGTGCCGGGCGGTGCGCCTACGGCGGCGGCCGGTGACGCGCCGATCCGCGCGGCGCTGGGCGATGCGGCGGTGGTGTACACCCTGCTGTGCACGTTCTTGTGGACCGCGGGCCTGCAGGGGATGTTCGCCAATGCCGGGCTCTTCTACGCCGACAACTTCGGATTGTCCACGGGCGCAGTTGGTCTGGCGCTGGCGGGCGGCGGCGCGATGAGCGTCGCCGGGAATGTCTGCGGCGGGCGGCTGGCCGACGCCGTCGGCGGCCGCCGGGTCGTCGCGGTGGCCACGCTGGTGGCGGCCGCCTCGGTTCTCGCGTTCTCGCTGTCCATCGGGTCGCTGGTGGCGGCCGTCGCGGTCCAAGTGGTCTGGGGCGGCGCGGTGGGACTGGGCCAGTCGGCGCTGACGACGCTGGCGGGCACCCTGCGGCCGCAGGCCCGCGGCACGGTGCTGGCGCTGAATTCCTCGCTGCAGTACGGCGGGATGATGGCGGGCACCGCGGCGGCAGCCGCACTGCTGCAGGCCGATTCGCCCTTCTGGGCGGTCGGAGCGCTGTGCTCGGTGTGCAGCGCCCTCGTTTTTCCGGTGGTCACCGTGCTGCTGCCCGTGACCACCGATTCGGACCCCTCGTAAGTCAATTCACTCCGAACAAGGATCGAAATGAAGAAGATACTTGTGTCGACGGCGCTTGCCGTCGCCGCGACCACGACCGCCGTGAATCTCGCCCAGGCGGCTCCCGCAGCGGGCGACGAGGCGGTGAACTACACCGCCGCCACCACCCCGCAGGCGGTCACCGTCACCACCGACGGCGGTTCGCTCACCGCCGACGACGGCGTATTCAAGATCACCGCGGCCGACGGCACGGTGCTCGCGGGCACCGAATTGTCGTTTCGGGTGGACGATTTCGTCTTTCCGATCACCGCGGACATCGCCGGTCACACCGCCACCCTGACGCCGCGATTCGACCTCGGCCACGCCGTCTACCGACCGGTGGCACTGCCTTACGAGGACTCCGCTCCCTGGAAGACCCCGTACGACCGCGAGGTCGCGGCCTGGAGCCGGATGACATCCACCATCGCCGCGGGCGCCACGATCGGCACCCTCGTCGGCGGCCTCACCGGCGGAGCCGTCGGCTGCGTCCTGGGCGGCATCGCGGGCGCGACGGTGGCCTCGGCCGCGATCGTCGGCCTGTTCGGCGCGTTCCTGCCTGCCGCGGCGGTGGGTTGCGTGGGCGGCATTCTCGCCATCGGAGCGCTGGGGACCCTCGTCGGGCAGCTGCTGGTGACCGCGCCCGTAGCGATCCTGGCGGCCTCCCAGTACTTCACCACGATCAACCAGCCGTTCAACCCGGCGCCGACGAAGTAGAAAGACGCCTACCGCTCGCCGCGTCTCCCAGGGTCGCCGGGAGACGGGGCTTCCGCCCCTGCGCGTCCGGCCTGCGGTGCGGGCCACGGGTGGATCAGCTCAGCGAAACGGCCCGAAACCACCTGGTTCCGGACCCTTTCGGCTGCGCGCTCCAGTTCCTCGGTTCGTCGGCTGCGAGCGAGCGTGTGCCTGCCAACGGGCTGGTTCCGAAGGCGCTACTGCCGGTGGAACCGCTCCCGGACGGCGTCCATGCGGGCGCGTAATTCGTTCGGGCTGATCACGCCGCGATCCATCAGGGTGTGCGCCGTGACGACGACCGATCGGGTGCGTACCGGGAAGTCGCGATAGATCGTCTCGCCCAGCGTGTCCTCGGCGTGGCGGCGTTCCAGGTTGTCGAACGCGCCGCGCCACGAGAGGCATTCGCACGTGGCCTGCATGCTGGACTCCCACGGGTCGGGTTTGCCGTCGAGCTCGGGCAGCGAGGTCTCCCGGTGCGACGCGGGGTCCAAGGTCTCCAGCAGGACTTCGTACGGACCGCTCGTCACGGGCGTCCCTCCTTCTCGGCGGCGGCTTCGACTCGGTTCGGTGGTTGCTGTGCGGTCCAGTCGGCCTGGGGCAGCGCCACGCCGATCATCGTGTCCCGGGTGACGATGGCCGCCAGCTGTTCCTCGGTCCAGCCCTCGGTGCCCTCGGGGCGCATCGGCATCACCATGAACCGCGACTTCTGGTTGGAGTCGTGCACGCGGATCTCGACGTCGGGCGGGAAGTGCAAGCCGAATTCGGCGAGCACTTCCCGGGGCCAGCGCACCAGGCGGCGACGGTAGTTGGGCGTGCGATACCAGTCCGGGGACATCCCGAGCACCGGTCGCGGATAGCACGAGCACAGCGTGCACACGATGACGTTGTGCACCTCGGGCGTGTTCTCCAGCACGTAGAAGTAGGTGTAGTCGCTCGGCGTCCCCGATCCGGTCGGATCGCGCCAGTCGATGCCGATCTCCTTGCACGTCTCGGTGCCGTCGGCGAGCAGGCGGGCCTTGAACTCGGGGTCGGTCCACGCCTTGGCGACCAGCTTCGATCCGCCGTGCGGACCCACCGATTCGGCCCACTCCGCGAACCTGCGGTGGTCTTCCTGGGAGAACAGCCCCTTCTCGATGGCGAGTTCCCGCACCGCCGTCTCGAGCACCTCGAATTCGCTGATCTCTTCGCTGGTCCGGATCGGCGCGTGCGCGTCGTGATCGTGGGTCCGGCTCACTGGGCATCCTCCTCCGCGGGCTCGAGCCAGCGCTCGGAGACCTCCGTCTCCAGGGTGTCGACGTCGAAGCCGGTGTATTTGGGCCATAAATCCTTCTGGCGGAATCGCACGACGTAGAACGGCTCGACGCGACCGTCGTCCCGTCCCCATGCCTCGTCCTCCGGGATGATCCACTCCGGCCGGTACTCGACGACGACACCGATGCGCCCGCGGGTGTAGGCCTGGGTGCGGGTGTGGAACATCGACGTGGCGTCGCGGACGCGCACACGGTCGCCGATCCGGTATCTCCTGCTCATGTGCGCGCCTCCATTCGTGCGCGTACTTCGTCCAGCTTGGCCGACAGTTCGTCGGGGGTGATCAATCCCTTGGCGACCAATGTCTTCGCCGCGACGGTCGCCCAGCGCGCGTAGTAGGGGAGACCGAAGTACAGCGTCGCGCCGAGGTCGTTCTCCGCTCGCCTGCGTTCCTCGGAGTTCCATACGCCGCGCCAGCCGAGGCATTCGCAGGTGACGTACGTGCTCATCTCCCAGGCCTCTTCCTCCTTCTCCCGGTACTCGACCGGAGTGTCCGGCTGGCCGCCCACGTCGTGCAGAACGTGTCGGAGGGCGGCGAACAACGCGTTCGAGATCTCGTAGGGCGAGTCCAGCGGCTCGCGAAAGACCGGTGCGAGGTCCGCGACGCGATGCTGCAACTCGTCGAATCGGTTCGGTGCGCTCATCATGTCTCCGAAGTGACGGATCCGGGGTCCACGGCGGGGCGGTTGCGGCAGGTGTGCTCGCGCACGCCTTCCCGCGTAGGAACTGGAGGGGGAACGAGCGCCATGGAAACTCCAACGGGACGGCCCGCCCAGCAGGCGGGTGCAGTCGGACGACGGGTGTGACCCCAGTCACAATCGCATGGTTCGGATACCGAGCGTACACGTCGAGATCGATTTGCTGAAGGATGCCTGTGGCGCGGCGAAGACGGGCGCGCCCGGCTCGGAGAATTGCGCTGCCGACCCTCTTGACTAGCGGAAAATGTGGAGGAAACTAGTCATTACACCGGAGCACCGGTAGGTGAGCGCACTGTCAGCTGAGACGTCGGTAGGCAGTGAAGACACCGACCCAGGATCCGGCTAGGCCCCCGGCAAGCCAGTCGCAAAACCGGAGACTCAGCGACGACTGAGGATCACGGAAACGACGAGACTACCGGGGACTGATCTGTGTAGGGGGTCTTTCGCCTGGTCTCAGGCTCGCGAACAGGACCGGAGTGTCGGCTGAATCGGCCCACTCCAACGGAATGCTGATGGTTGACTAGCCGTGTGCCGGCTGTCTCGGCCGCACATTCGGCAACCCGTATCAGGAGGCACCCGCAATGCCCACTCATGACGGAAGCTGGCCGCAGGGAACACCGTGCTGGGTCGACTGCCAGGTCGACGACCCGGCGCGCGCCCGCGAATTCTACGGCGCACTCTTCGGCTGGGAGATCCAGGACAGCCCGCCCGAGGCGGGGGGATACCTGATGGCGATGCGCAACGGCCGCGCGGCCGCGGGCATCGGACCCAAGCCGGAAGGCATGCCGATGCCGTCGGTGTGGACCACCTACCTCGCCGCCGACAGCGCCGACGCCATCGCGGAGAAGGTGAACGCCGCGGGCGGTTCGCTGATGATGCAACCGTTCGACGTACTCGATGTCGGCCGCATGGTCGTCGGCGCCGACCCCACCGGCGCGGTCTTCGGGATCTGGGAGGCCAAGGCCCACAGCGGCGCGGGGGTATACAACGAGCACGGCGCCTACTGCTGGAACGAGCTGCACACCAGCGACTACAAGAAGGCCCAGGAGTTCTACGCCGATGTGTTCGGCTGGCAGTACTCCGAAATCGGCGACGGCGAGAATTTCGTCTACTCCACCTTCAGCTTGCCGCAGGGCGGGGACGCCGTCGGCGGCATCAACGACTCGACGAAGATGCCCGGCGACAACCCGTCGTATTGGCTGGCCTGGTTCCAGGTCGGCAACACCGATGACGCGCTCGCCAAGGCGCGCGATCTCGGCGCCACCGTCATGTCCGGACCCGACGACAGTCCCTTCGGCCGCATGGGCCTCGTCCAGGGGCCGCAGGGTGAGGTCTTCGGCCTCATCGACCCGACGACGACAGTCGGGGAGCCGCCGACCGGCGCGTGAGTCGTCCGGCGGCGACAACCGAGCCGTTGCGCTCGCTTGTCGCCGCCGGAGCAATCGTGGTTTCGGCGGGGGTGTCGACGGACTCCGCGGCTCGCGGCGCGGGAGCGTAGGGCCCGGTCGACACGGTTCATGAACGACGCTCGTGCCGAAGGGTGCGACGATTCGTCGAGGTCCAGGCCACGGTCGGTATACCGGGTCAGTCGGAGCGCGCCGATTCCGGCGACACCAGACCGTGCTGATGGGCGTAGACCACGGCGTGGATGCGATCGCGGACACCGAGTTTGGCCAGGATGCGGGAGACGTGAGTCTTCACCGTCTCCTCGCCGACGCCGAGCTGAGCGGCTATCTCGGCATTGCTGCGCGCGTCGGCGAGCAACAGCAGCACCTCCAGTTCGCGGGCGGTGAGCTGATGGACCTCCGGTGGGGTGCGCGGCGGTGCGAGCGTGGTCGCGAAGCGGGAGACCAGACGGCGGGTCATCGACGGATCGATCAGCGCGTCTCCGCGCGCCGCGATCCGGATGGCCGTGACCAGTTCTTCCGGCGGCAGGCTCTTCAGCAGGAACCCGCTGGCGCCCGCCTGCAGGGCGCGATACAGGTTGGCTTCGCTGTCGTAGGTGGTGAGCACCAGGACGTGCGTGCCGCCCGCGGCCACGATCGCGGCGGTGGCGGCGAGCCCGTCCAGTTTCGGCATCCGGACGTCGAGGATCGCGACATCCGGTCGTAGCCGGGCGGTCTCGCTGATCGCGGCGCGGCCGTCGCTCACCTCGGCGACGCAATCCAGATCCGGCTGACTGTCGACGACGGCGCGCAGGCCGGAACGGAACACGCTGTGGTCGTCGGCGATCAGGACGCGGATGGGCAGGTTCACGATCCTCCGATCGGCACCGACACCGTGGTGTGCCAGTGCGTGGCGTCGCGGCCGTAGTCCAGGTCGCCGTCGAACAGCTCGGCGCGGCGGCGGATTCCGTTGAGGCCACGCGGTACCGAGGTGTCCGCGGTGACCGGTTCGGGGGCGAGGGGATTGGTCGCGCGCAGCATCACCCGCTTGGGCAGGTACTCCACCTCCAGTCGCGCGTGCGTACCGTCTCCGTGCCGCAGCGCGTTGGTCAGCATCTCCTGCACGATGCGGTACAGCGTGATGTTCAGCGAGTCCGGCAGTTCCACCGCCTCGCCGCGCACGCTTGTCTCGACGTCCAGCCCGGCCGCGCGGACGTGCTCGATCAGCCCGTCGATGTCGGCCAGTCCCGGCTGGCGCTGCCCCTCGTCCTCGTGGCCGTGCAGCAGGTCGAGCTGGCGGCGCAGATCGACCATCGCGGCCCGGCTGCTGGACTCCACCGCGGACAGCGACCGGGCGGCGGCCTCGCTCGCCGTGCCGCCGAGGGCCAGCCGCGCCGCGCCCGCGTGGATGCCGATCGCGCTGACGTGATGCGAGATCACGTCGTGCAGGTCGCGGGCGATGGCGGCCCGCTCATCGGTGACCGCGCGCTCCACGGCCGTCCGGTGCTCCTGCTGCCGCAATCGGGCGCGCTGCTCCAGATCGGCGATGTAGGCGCCGCGCGCCGCCGTGTAGCGGCCGACCAGCCACGGTACGCAGCCCGCGGAGACGGTCGCGGCGAGCAACAGCCGCCAGTCGTGCGCCGCGGCGCTGTCGGTGAACAGGTGCGCTCCCGCGACTCCCGCGCACAGCAACAGCATGGTGAGCACGGAGGTCGGCCCGGCGAGCCATGCCCCCGCGCGATATCCCGCCACCAGGAACCCGACGTCGGCGAATCGCACCGGGAATCCGTGCCGGTACAGCAGCAGCGCGGCCAGGAGCCGGACGAGCACCTGCACCGCCGCGACCACGCCCGCCGTCCGGGGCGGCGCGGCCAAGGCGAGATCGGCGGCGACGATCGCCGTCACGGCGGCGACCGTCTGCCACGGCGCCACCGCGAACACGCCGCACAGACCGAGCACCACCGCGTCGATGGCGGCGGCCACCACGGCGACCACCACCGACTGGCGAGCCAGCGACCTGCTCACGTCCACCAGTTCGTCACCGCCTCCATTCGGTTCCGGTGCCGAGCCCTGAGGGTGATCCTAATGATCGGGCCCCGTCCGAAGACGCCGCACGGACGACAACTCTGCCCGGGTGCGGACGCGCCCGCGTCCCCCGCGCGGGGGACGCGAAGTCCCTCGTCGGCGCGATGTCTTCCCAGGCCCGAGCCCGTAGCGTCGGGGATCGACGGCAGACGAAGAAGGAGTACCCATGGGTCGTGTGGAGTTCGAGTTGCTGACCTACGCCATCCCAGCATTCGCGGCGCTCATGCTGGTCGAGTGGATCGCCTACCGCCGTGATCCCGACCGATCCGGCAACGGCGGATCGGCCAGCGACACCGCATCCAACGTGACGACGTTCACGCTGGGCAGGCTGGTCAAGCCGCTGATGCAGCATCTGGTGCCGTTCTCGGCGGTCGTCGTCGCCGCGGCGGTCACGCCGCTGCACCTGTCGCCGCGATCGTGGTGGGTCTGGGTGCTCGGCTTGATCGTGACGGATCTCTGCTACTACTGGGCGCACCGCGCCGATCACCGGGTCCGGCTGATGTGGACCGCGCACAACGTGCACCACTCCAGCGAGCACTTCAACCTCTCCACCGCGCTGCGTCTCTCCTGGCTGCACCCGATCCCCAACATCCTGCGTGGACTGGCGTGGGTGCCCGCCGCGCTGCTTGGCTTCCCGGCCTGGATGATCTTCCTGTTGCAGGGCATCGGGTTGCTCTACCAGTTCCCGATCCACACCCAGCGGGTCGAGACGCTGCCGCGCCCGATCGAGTTCCTGTTCAACACCCCGTCGCACCACCGCGTGCACCACGGGTCGAACAAGCCCTACATCGACAAGAATTACGGCGGCATCCTCATCATCTGGGATCGCATGTTCGGCAGCTTCGCCGCCGAGTCCGAACCGGTCCGCTATGGCCTCACCAAGAACATCGGCACCGACAATCCGCTGAAGGTCAACTACCACGAACTGGCGGCGCTGATCCGCGACGTGCGCGGCGCGAGCACCTGGCGCGGGCGGCTCGGGTACGTCTTCGGCCCGCCCGGCTGGACCGAGCACCCCGCACCACCTGCCTCGATCGAGCCGCCGGTCCGCGCCGAGGAGCACGTCCCAGCCGTGCGGCTCGCGTCCTGATCGACTGGTGACGGGTAGCCGGGCGGCACGAGCCGTCCGGCTATCGGCGTATTCGTGCCGCTCGAGACCGGCGGAGACGTGAATTCGGATCAGACGGAATCGAGATAGAACCGCAGACTCGTGATGCCGTCGCCATCGGTCGCGAACTCCACGACCGCGACTCCCGGTATCGCGCCGAGCCGCACACTCGCCGTGACGGTGCGTCCGGCGGCGATCACCTTGCTCCAGCGCATGTTGCGCGCTCGATTCGTGAACTCCTCCACCGACACCGGTGTGCCCGCGGGCAGTTCGATGTCGACCCGCTGCCCGAGCAGCTCGCGCACGGCGCTGAGGTCGGTGCTCGCCGCGGCGGCGAAAAGCCTTGTGGTAGCCCGCTTTCCGCGACGGCCCACGCCGCCGAGCGCCCGCAGCATGCCCAACGCCCCACCGACGCCCTGGTTGACGATCAACTGCGGTCCGAGCTTCAACGCGGCGGCGAGCCCGGGCAGCCCGGTGCGCAACAGCTGCCAGATCATGCCCGCCAACTCCCAGTGCGCGGCCAGGTAGGCGATCTTCCAGACGCCGTCCTGTTCCACCAGCCGGTAGCGCAGATGCATCGGGACCGAGACGGTGGCGCCGGTCGACATCGTGGTGACGATGGTCAGGTCGCGCAGCACCGTCGGCGGATGGACCAGGTCGCGGTCGACCCGGAACGCGATGGTGTTCGGCCCGATGAAGGTGTCGTAGAAGCGTTCGATGGCCGCGCGGCCGACGTGCGGGTGCGAGCCGACCGGGTCGTTGACCTCCGCGTCCGGGGCGAACAGGCCGACCCACGCGGACTTGTCGTGCGCGGCGACCGCGAGCGGCGACGCCTCGACGGCCGTCAGCAGCGCTGCGCTCGAGTGATCCAGCGGCATGGCAGAACCTCCGTCGACGTGAACCGGACTCGACACATGGTAGAACAAGTTCTAGTTTTGGCGTCGTTTTCCGGTGCGTCCGCGCCGGTCGCCTCCGCGCGACAGGGGAACTCGATGGACTGATCCACCGGGGGCCTGTGCCGCTCGCGAATCTATCGAGCCAGATGGATTGGATCGGACCAATTTGTCGCGGGTAGTTTCCTGCGGTTTTTCGGGAAGTTTGGCCAAAACGATGCGGAAACGCTGCGTCTGGGCGATTTCGGGCTACAGTCGGGTCATGGGTATCGAGTACGCGAGCGTCATCGATCTACCCCGGTCCGAGGTTTTCGCCTGGCACGCGCGCCCCGGCGCCATGACCCGCCTGGCGCCGCCCTGGCAGCCGGTGTCGCCCCGCGCCGAATCGGACTCGCTCTGCGACGGGCGGGCGGTGCTCGGACTGCCCGGCGGACTGCGCTGGGTGGCCCGGCACGATCCTCGTGAGTACGACCCGCCGCGCCGATTCGTCGACGCGGTGACCGTCGACGGAATCGGGTCGCTGCCCGCCGGGCTGCTGCCGTGGCGGCACACCCACGATTTCGAGGTCGTCGACGAGACGCGCACCCGGGTGGTGGACCGGGTGGACGCGCTGGTGCCCGCCGCGGTGCTGCGCCCCATGTTCGCCTACCGTCACCGGCAGCTCGCCGACGATCTCGCGGCCCACGCGCGGGCGGCGGGGGCGGGGTTCGTGTCGAATACCGTCGCGGTGACCGGAGCATCCGGCACGGTCGGTTCGGCACTGGCCGCGTTCCTGTCCGCCGGCGGTCATCGCGTGGTGCGGCTGGTCCGGCATCCACCCCGCGCCGCGGACGAAAGACAGTGGGTCACCGCCGATCCCGCGTCGGATCTGCTCGCCGGCGTGGACGCGGTGGTGCATCTGGCCGGTGCTTCCATCGCGGGCCGGTTCACCGAGGGACACAAGCGAGCCATCGCCGACAGCCGGATCGGACCGACCCGCGCACTCGCCGAAGTGGCGGCCCGGGCGGCGGTGCCGGTGTTCGTGAGCGCTTCCGCGATCGGCTACTACGGCGCCGACCGGGGCGACGAGGCGCTGACCGAGCAGTCGGCGCGCGGTGCGGGCTTTCTCGCCGACGTGGTCGAAGGATGGGAGGCCGCGACGGCGCCCGCCGCGGAGGCGGGGGTGCGGGTGGTGTGCGTGCGCACCGGAATCGTGCAGTCCCCGCGCGGCGGCACGCTGCGGCTGTTGCGCCCGTTGTTCACGGCCGGGCTCGGCGGGCGCATCGGTGACGGTCGACAGTGGCTGTCGTGGATCGGGATCGATGACCTGATCGACGTCTACCATCGGGCGCTCTGGGACACCGGCTTGTCTGGCGCGGTCAATGCGGTTGCCCCGCAGCCTGTTCGGAACGCGGAGTACACCAAGGTCCTCGCAGGCGTGTTGCATCGGCCCGCACTGTTTCCGGTACCCGGGTTCGGTCCGGCTCTGCTACTGGGGCGCGAAGGCAACCGGGAAGTGGCTTCGGCCAGCCAGCGTGTCGTGCCCGCGCGACTGACCGAAGCCGGTCACCCGTTCCGTACCTCGGCCCTGGAACCGGCGCTGCGGCACTTGCTCGGCAGGTCCGCGGACTGACCTCGGCGACACCGAGGGGACGCCTGAGGCGGTTCTGGGTCCGGCGGGATGTCGTTCATGGGCGAGTCGCGTCCGGTCGGTGGCCGCAGTCGACGCGAGACGTTGCGTAGGCGAGGGCCGAATCGTGTTACGGCGCATTGCTGCCGACGGGTGGCGAGAGCTGGGATGGCGGTGGCGTGTGCTCGATCATCGCCCGTCTTCCTACTGTGGCGCTGCGACAGCGATACGCCTCTCGGCCACGCATCAATTTTGCATCGATAGTGGGAGAAGGATCGGTGCCGTCAGTCGTCGATCGGGTCCCACATGATCTGCGCCGGAGAACGATCCGCGGCGAGTGTTCCGTTCCGGCGTATCTCGACGCCTCAGGCGAGCAGGTCGGCGGCGTCGAGCAGGCTGTCGACACGTTCCACGCCGTCGGGGAGGAAGACCGCCTCCCAGCCGGGGCCGCCGACCAGGACTCGGGCCCCCGCGCCGAGGCACGCGCGTACGGCGGAGGTCAGCGCGGTGGACTCCTGCTGCGACCACAGCAGCACGGCGGCGGGGTTTTCGAACCGGGCCAAGGTGTCGGCGAGCGCGGCGGCGGGCACGTCGGCGCCGAGCATCCGCGCCCCCACGCCGCGTTCGGCGAGGGCCGCGCGCAGCACCTCCAGCGGAAGCGAATGCGTTTCCCCGCTGGTGCAGGCGAGTACCACCGGCGTCGTGCCGACGGGCGCCGACGGCGGGTTCGTCCGGTGCAGCACTGAGATCACGCACCAGGACAGCAAGTGCTCCACATCGATGCAGCCCTCACCGCTGAGCTGACGGTCGACGATGTCGGCGAAAGCCGGTCGGCACAGCAGATCCCAGGTGTCCACCACGCCGAACGCGCGGACATGCGCTTCGATTCGATCGGAGACCGCGGTGGTGTCCAACGCGAAGGCCGCCTCCAGCAACGATTCGCGGCGCCCGAGGGTGGGCGCTGGCCCGCGCACCGCGGCGGCCGCGCCCGCCGGGCTCGCGCCCCCGCGGATCAGGGTCAGCATCCGCTCGAGCATGGCGATGTCGGCTTCGGTGTACAGGCGGTGCTTGCCAGGGCGGTGCTGCGGCGGGCCGATGTCGTAGCGGCGGTTCCAGCTGCGCAGCGTCGCGGTCGGGATACCGAGGCGTTCGGCGACCGCGCGCACCGTGTATCCGGCCGCGTCGGACACGGGGACGGGACCGGCGGGCATCGCACTATTCTGCCCGCCGCCGACGGGATTCGTTCCACCCGGCCGGTCGACGGGTCCGCGCGGCGGCGCCACGTCATCCTCGATCCCGGGCCGGGCGGTCGCGCGTGAGCCGACGGGCTGTCGCCGTGAGCCGGGGCGCTGTCCGCGGTGTCATCGATCCTCCGGGAAGAGCTGTTTGCATCAATTATGCATCGTTCTATGCTAGTGTGGACCGCGTCGCCGATTTCCGAGGAGTTAGCGTGCACCGTCGCAATCTGCTGCGTACGTCCACCCGCCTGCTCGTCGCGGCGGTGTCGGCCCTGTCCGTCACGGCGCTGGCGGCTGTCGGCGCCTCCGGGGAGCCCGGTCAGGTCGCCGGGCCCGCGCCGGTGCCGCGCCTCGAACTGGAGCGGTATCTGGGCACGTGGCGTCAGCTCGCCGCCATCCCGCAGTACTTCAACCTCGCCTGCGCGCGGGACACGCAAGCGAACTACGCGCTCGATCCGCAGGGCAATATCGCGGTACGCAACACCTGCACCACGTGGGCGAACACGCAGAACGAGATCAACGGCACCGCGGTGGTCAACGATCGGGAGACCGGGGCGCAACTGCACGTCAGCTTCCCCAGCGTGCCGACCCAAGACGCCTTGGACGGGCCGACCAACTACATCGTCACCGCGCTCGGCCCGGATTATTCGTGGGCGGTGGTCACCGACCCGAGCCGGGCGTCCGGATTCGTCCTGGCTCGCGCGGTGTCGCTGGAGGCCGATGCGTGGCAGCAGGTCCGCGCGGCGATCACCGCCGCGGGCCAGAACACCTGCCTGTATCTGACCTCACCGACGACAGGCGGTGAGTCGCGCATCGTCCCGCTCTGCGCGGGGTGATCCGGCGTGTTCGGCGCTCGCGAGGGTCGCGTCGCGCGGTATGGCTGAGCCGCCCGATGCCGTCCCGGCGCGGCCCTCATGGGCGCCGAGCACGAACCGCACCGTCCGAAGGAGGCTCGAGAATGACCATTCGCGCCGCATGCCGGGAGCGTGCGCGGTGACCGTCACGATCGCTTTGTTCACCCGCGACCTGCGGGTGCGAGACAATCCGGTGCTGACCGCCGCGCACCGGGAGGGCGCCGAGGTGGTGCCGCTGTTCGTGCTCGACGACGCCATCCTCTCCGGCCGCTTCGCCGCGCCCAACCGAGCCAGGTTCCTCGCCGCCGCCCTCGCCGAGTTGGACGACGAACTGCGCGCCATCGGCGGCGGCCTGGTCGTGCGCCGCGGTGACGTGGCCGCGGAGGTCGATCGCGTGGCGGCGCAGGTGCGCGCCGCGAGCGTGCACGTCGCCGCCGACGTCAGCGGCTACAGCCGCAGGCGGGAACGCGCGCTGCGCGAGCTTCTCTCCCGCCGCGACTGCCTGCTGCACACGCATCCCGCCACCGTCACCGCCGCCGATCCGGAGACGCTGTTGCCCGCCACGGGGCGCGACCACTTCGCGGTCTTCAGCCCGTATTTCCGGCGCTGGTCCGACGCGCCACAGCGCAAGCCGCTGAACAAGCCGCGCAACCTCACGGTGCCGCGGGTGTCCGGCCTGCCGCTGCCGGACGCGGCCGAGCTGTGCGCGGGCCCGACGTCGCCCCAGCTCACGGTGGGCGGTGAGACGACGGGCCGGAAGATCCTGCGCGACTGGTTGTCCGGGCCGGTGGAACACTACGCGCGCGACAACGACGACCTCGCCGCCGACGCCACCTCACGGCTGTCGCCCTACCTCCATTTCGGCTGCTTGTCGCCGGTGGAACTGGCGCACCGGGTCGACATGTCGAGCGAGGGCGGCCACGCGTTCGCCAGGCAACTGGCTTGGCGCGACTTCTACCACCAGTTGCTGGCCGCCCGCCCGTCCGCGGCCTGGTCGGACTACCGTCCCCGCTCGATCCGCTGGCGCGACGACCAGCAGGCGATCGACGCCTGGCGGGACGGGCGCACGGGGCACCCGGTCGTGGACGCGGGCATGCGGCAGCTGCGTGCGGAAGGCTGGATGCACAACCGGGCACGCCTGATCACTGCCAGCTTCCTGACCAAGTCGCTGCTGGTCGACTGGCGGGTCGGAGCGGAGCACTTCCTGCGCTGGCTGGTGGACGGCGATCTGGCGAACAACCAGCTCAATTGGCAATGGGTCGCGGGTACGGGGACCGACACCAGGCCCAACCGGGTGCTCAATCCGCTGCGCCAGGCGCAGCGCTACGACCCGGACGGCGCGTACGTCCGGCGCTGGATTCCGGAGCTGGCGCATCTACCCGGTGCGCGCATTCACCGACCGTGGCGGGAAAACGTCGATACGGCGGACTACCCGGCGCCGATCATCGACGTCGTCGGGATGTAGTGGGGCCGAGTCACCCGGACAGCTCGTTCGGCGGCTGCACGAGCACGGCGTCGGCGACCGACTCGAAGGCTCGGATCACGTTCTCCAGTTCGTCGCCGACATCCCGCATCCCGGCGATCGCCGCCAGATCGTCGATGTCGAAGTACCACCGTGCGAACAAGCGGCGGAACGCGTCGTCGGCGTCGCCCGCGAGCCGCAGGATCTCGGCGCGATAGCGCGCCGCCCCGACCGGATCCCACGGTGCCGCGAACGATCGGGCCGTGTTCCGGCCGCATTCCTCGACGATGCCGATGATCTCGGCGAGTTCGTCCGCGAGCGCCGTCACGCGGTGCCGGTGGGCGAGCTCGGCTGTCGCCGCGAGGTGGACCACGACATCGCGCAAAGCGCGGGTGAGATCGCAGTTCGGCTCGCACGCGATGTCCTCGGCGAGTGCCGAGAGCCGAGCGTGTACCGCGTCGGGAACGACGGGGAGCATGTCGAGCATCGCCGCGGCCCGCCCGACCGTATCCGCCGCCCGCCGAGAACAGTCGTGCGAGTGTCTCCGGGCCAACGGTTGCGACGATGTCACAGGTGCTCCTGACGGTCGATCGAAAGGTTTGGCGCGCGGCGACGTTCCGCCCCGCGGTCGCGACCGGTGCCGCGACACAGATGATTCGAAGAGCGAGGACACGCGGATCAAGCCGCCTCGACCACCTGGGTTCCCGCGCGAGCTTGGCGAATCCCGTTCGCGCGCGTTTGAATTGATGTGTCGAGGATTTGCCATGTCCGAGGAAAGGGGCCTGTCATGGGCACCGTCGAAATCGCGATCACCATCGGCCGCATCGTGGACACCTTGCAAAAGGCGCTGATCCTGCTCATCCTCTGAGCGACTCGTGTTTCCCGGGCCCGCCGACGAAGGTTGCCCGGGAATCACGGAGATTCGCTGGATCGTTCTCCCGGTCGATCAGTCGCCGTGCACCGACCGGTGGAACTCCCATGCGTCGGAGACGATGTCGGCGAGGTCGGGGCGCTGTGGCTTCCAGCCGAGCCGGGTCCCCGCTTTGCCGCTCGCGGCCACGCAGACGGCCGGGTCACCCGGCCTGCGCGGGCCGTAGTGGACCGGGAAGTCGCGTCCGGTGACTTCGCGCACCGTGTCGAGCACCTGCCGGTTGGAGTACCCGCTGCCGTTGCCGAGGTTGTACACCTCGTATTCGCCGGGACGGATGGCCTCCAGCGCCAGCAGGTGCGCGGCGGCCAGATCGGCCACATGCACATAGTCGCGGATGCAGGTGCCGTCCGGTGTCGGGTAGTCGGTGCCGTAGAGGGTGAACGAATCGCGTTGTCCCGCAGCGGCTTGCAGCAGGATCGGGATCAGGTGCGACTCCGGCTCGTGCCGCTCGCCCAGGTGCGTGTCACCGGCGACGACGGCGCCGGAGGCGTTGAAGTAGCGCAGCGACGCCGCGCCGAGTTCGCTCGCGCCGCACTCGCCCGCGATCATCAGGTCCACCGTCGCCTTGGTCGCCGCGTACGGGTTGGCCGGACGCACCTCGGCGCTTTCGTCGAAGGGTGTGCTGCCGTCGCCGGTGTACATCGACCCGGTGCTGGAGAAGATCAGGCGCGGGGTGCCCGCGGCGCGAACGGCGCGCAACAGGGCGAGCGAGCCTTCGATGTTGTTCCACCAGTACTTCTCCGGATTCGCGACCGATTCGGCGACCTCGATCTTGGCGGCGAAGTGCAGCACGCCGTCGAAGCCCGCCGCCGGGGTGAGCACATCGGCGACGCGGTGGACCGACAGCTCGTGGAACGTCACGCGCGGCGGAAGGTTCGCCGGGAAGCCGGTGGACAGGTCGTCGATAATCACCACTTCATGGCCCGCGTCGACGAGTTGATGCGCGACGACGCCGCCGATGTAGCCGGCGCCGCCGGTGACGAGAAGCTTCACGGATGTCCTCTCCTGGGGGTGGCTGGCGGAAGATCTCAGAGTAGGCCGTGACGAGGGCGCCGACGGCCGGGTCCGGGTTCCGAACCATCATCGCGTCCGAGCCCGGCCGGGGAACGCTGTCGAAGCTGTGAATTCGCTGGAGATATCGATCCGGCTGCCAGCTATTTCCCAGCGCAGTATCGGGCTCCCTCGAGATCCCGGGCCGAGGATCGTTCTCGCGGTCGAAGTCCGGCCGATGGCCCCACGGGCCGATACCAAGGGAGAACGAGTATGAAGGCGTTGAAGTCCAAGGTGGCGAAGGCCGCGGCCGTCGGAGGCATCGCTCTGGCGGCGGTCGGCGTCGGCGCGGGCGTCGCGAGCGCGGATCCTGGCCACGACGATCGTGACCACGGCCGCGGCCCGGTTCCCGAGCAGCACCACCAGGACCCGCAGCCGAGCCCGCACGGATTCTGGTTCTTCAACCAGTGGGTCCCGCTGCCCTGAGTCCTTCGACACGCCGCCGATCAGGTCGATTACCTTGCTGGTAATCGACCTGATCGGCATTGTGGGCGAGGCTCGGAGCATGGTGACGAACAGCAGCCGGCGAAACCGCTCCGCACTGGCCGGTGCGCTGCGCGGCTTGGCGCTCGGGCGGGTCGCGCTGGGCTCGGCCGCGCTCGTGGCCCCGCGGACGCTGACCACGGCGCTCGGCGTGCGGCCCACGCCCGAACTCGACTACATGACCCGGATCTTCGGCGCGCGGGCGATCGCGCTCGGCCTCGGGTATCTCACCGCGCCCGCCGAGGAGCTGCCGCGCTGGCAGCGCCTGGCGTTGCTGGTGGACATCCTCGACACGACACACGGCGGGGTGCGCGTCCTGCGTGGCGACATCCCCCGGCCGACCGCGGTCGCGCTGGTCGCCCTGACCGGCGGGTACATGCTCGTCGGCGCGACCAGACTGGCCAGGGATCTGCTGTGAATGTCTTTGGCACACTGGTGCGATGGCGACCGTTGTGGCATTCCACGCGCACCCCGACGACGAGACGCTGCTGACCGGCGGGACGCTGGCCGGGCTGTCCGCCGCCGGGCACCGGACCGTCATCGTGGTGGCCACCGACGGCCATATGGCCGATCTCGACGGCCGGAAGGCGCTGCGGCTCGGTGAGTTGGAGGCGAGCGCCGCCGCCCTCGGCGTGCACCGCGTAGCGCACCTCGGCTACGCCGACAGCGGGCACGGCCCGGTGCTGTACGCAGACCCGCCGGACCGGATGCGATTCGCCCGCGCGGACCCCGAGGACGCGGCGCGTCGGCTGGCCGCGATCCTGCGCGAGGAGAACGCGGAGATCCTGCTCAGCTACGACCGCAACGGAGGGTACGGCCACCGCGACCACATCCGCGTGCACGAAGTGGGCAAACGCGCGGCCGAATTCGCCGGAGTGGCGCGCGTTCTGGACGCCACCCTGCCCCGCGATGGTTACGCACGGCTCGTGCGTGCGCTGACGCGGCTGGGACTTCCTTTCCACTACGACTTATCGGTGCTCGACTCGTTCTACAGTCCGCGTTCGGCGATCACCCACCGGATCGACGTCTCCGCCCAAGCCGCCCGCCGCAAGAGGGCTCTGGCCGCCCACCGGTCGATCATCGAGGGCTCCAGCCGCTTCGCGGCCATCGCGAAGGTGCTACTTCGCATGCCGACGCCGGTGCTCGCCAGGGTGATGCGCTGGGAGTGGTTCGCCGAAGAAGGCGCTACCTCCACCTCGGGAACTCCGCTCGACGACATCTTCCGGCCCGCGTCCCGCTGACGGTGTGCCCTCGGGTGCGCGACCCACCGCGTTACTTGCGCGATTGCGCCGACGAGATTTCTCGACGCAAGCAGCATTCATTTCGGCGCGGGTCGTGAGGCGCGGGCTGTGCCGACTCGATCCGGACGAGCGTCGCCGGGACCGCGCCGAACCCGGGCGCTCCCAGCCGGGGCGTCGATGCCGATAGAGCACGGCCGGTGGTTGCCCGCGCGTCGACGGGAAGCCGACCGGTATTCGACGGTTGCGTCAGGTGAGCGGTGAGGTTCGGCGCGGAAGCCTCTTTCGCGGCGGCCTACTGCGGTGGCATCCGCTCACCTGTGGAGCGCGTATCGGCGGGTTCCCGCGGCATCACCACGGTGAAGGTCGCACCGCGTCCCGGTTCGCTGTCGACCGACACGCGTCCGCCATGGGCCGTCACCAGGGCTTGGACGATGGACAGGCCGAGGCCGGCGCCGCCGCTGGTGCGAGTGCGTGAGGCGTCCGCGCGGTAGAAGCGTTCGAACACCCGGGCGGCGGCCTCGGGAGACAGGCCGGGGCCCGCGTCGATCACGTCGACCCGGACACGGTCGGGGGCGGCCGTGAGCCGCACCGTGATCGGCGTTTCCCGCGGGGTGTGGGTCAGCGCGTTGCCGAGCAGGTTGCCCAGTACCTGGCGCAGGCGGGCCTCGTCGCCGATGACGTCCATGGTTCCCTCGCCGTCGCCGAGTGCCAGTGTGATCGGGCGATCCGGCGCCTCGGGCGAGGGTTTCTGGCGGGCTGCGATGGCCCTGGCGTTGTGCACGGCGTCGCCGGCGAGGGCGAGCAGGTCGACGGGTTTGCGCTCCAGCGGGCGTTTCTCATCCAGTCGCGCCAGCAACAGCAGATCTTCGACCAGCAGACCCATCCGCTCGGCCTCGGCCTCGATCCGGCCGACCACCATCCCCGCGTCGCTGCTGGCGCCCTGACGGTACAGCTCGGCGAAACCGCGGATCGTGGTCAGCGGCGTGCGCAGTTCGTGGCTGGCGTCCGCGACGAAGCGGCGCATCCGCGTCTCCGAGCGGCGGGCCGCTTCCTCCGAGGCCTCGGTGGCGGCCACGCCGTGCTGGATCTGCGCGAGCATCTCGTTCAACGACCGCGCCAGATGGTCGACCTCGGTGTCGACGCCGCGCACCGGGACCCGCCGGTGCAGGTCGCCGCCTGCGATCGCCGCCGCGGTCTGCTCCACCTCGCGCAAGGGCCGCAGGCTGCGCCGGATGACCAGGTAGCCGACGGCGCCGAGGGCAAGCAGTGCCGCCGCCCCCGTGCCGATCTCGAAGAAGATCAGCCGCGATACCGTCTCCTGGTTGTCGGTGAGTGGCAGGCCGATGGTGGTCGAGCCGTATTGGTTGGTGGTGGTCAGTACGCGCCAGCGCACCGAGGAACCGTCCGCGGAACCCACCGTCCGCGGGGTGTGGGCTTTCGCGCCGCTGAGATCCGGGTTGCCCGCGGCGCTGTTGGCGCCCGGTAGGTCCTGATACACCTGCCCGTCGGCGCCGGTACGCAGTTCGAAGAACCGGCGCGGCTGTTCGCCCGCCGATCTCGGCTGTACCGGCAGGGCCGGGAGATCGGCCGGAAGCCATTGCACTCGACCGTCGCTGGTCGTCACTTGGCGCATCGGACGCGGCTCCGCCCACTGCCGTGCCGCGTCGTAGAGCTGCTCGTCGGTGCGCTGGGTGAGCGATCGGCTCAGCGCCGAGGTCACCGCCGCGCCCGACGCGAACAACGCCGCCGCGGTCAACAGCAGCAGCACGATCACCAGCCCTATCCGCAGCGGGACCGCCGACACTCGCCGCGCGAGTTTCTCCCGTACGCTCACGTCCGGCTCACCTGCGGTTCGCGCAGCACGTATCCCACGCCACGCAGCGTGCGCAGCAGCTTCGGTTCGGTGGTGTCGATCTTGCGCCGCAGGTACGACACATACGACTCGACCACGCCCGCGTCGCCGCCGAAGTCGTAGCGCCAGACGTGGTCGAGGATCTTCGGCTTGCTCAGCACCTTGCCCGCGTTGACCATGAAGTACCGCAGCAGGGTGAACTCGGTCGGCGACAGCGACACCGGCGCGCCCGCTTTCCACACCTCGTGGCTGTCGTCGTCGAGCACGAGGTCGCCGACCGACATCCGGCTGGCGTTCTCCTGGACGGACTGTATTCCGCTGCGGCGCAAGATGACTCGGAGCCGGGCGATGACCTCCTCCAGGCTGAACGGCTTGGTCACGTAGTCGTCCGCGCCGAGGGTGAGGCCGGTGAGCTTGTCGTCGACGTCGTCACGCGCGGTCAGGAAGAGCACGGGGGCGTCGACCCCGTCGGCGCGCAGTCGCCGCAGCATCCCGAAAC
Source organism: Nocardia sichangensis (assembly GCF_047200615.1). Lineage (NCBI taxonomy): Bacteria > Bacillati > Actinomycetota > Actinomycetes > Mycobacteriales > Nocardiaceae > Nocardia > Nocardia sichangensis. Next base: position 467 of record NZ_JBJZOK010000023.1, on the reverse strand, counting down.
CGTCCATGCCCGGCATCATCACGTCGACGACGAGCGCGTCCGGCCGGAAGGTGCGCACGCGGTCCAGCGCCTCGGTTCCGCTGAGCGCGGTGGCCACCTCGAAGCCCTGGAACCGCAGGCTCACGGCGAGCAGTTCGATGATCATCGGTTCGTCGTCCACGATGAGGACGCGGGCTTCGGGTTCGGTGCCGGTCATGATCCCATGATTGCGCCGCAGGCACGGAGCGACCTGCGAGCAAGCTGGGTATTTCCTGGGAGCCACGCGGGCGCGGACACGCGAACGGAGTATCGGGGCGGGGGGGGGGGGGGGGGGGCCCCCGCGGGGGGGGGGGGGGGGGGGGGGGGGGGGGGGGGGTGGGTGGGGGCGGCGGGGGGGGGGGGGGGGGGGGGGGGGGGGGGGGGGGGGTGGGGGGGGGGGGGGGGGTGGGGGGGGTGGGGGGGTGTTTGTTGGTGAGGGTGTTTGGGTT